>PFLF01000076.1 GCA_002784505.1 Candidatus Roizmanbacteria bacterium CG_4_10_14_0_8_um_filter_39_9 | reverse complement strand
GTAAAAATTTGATAGCGAACCTATTGCATAAAGAACTGCACTTAACAAAAATTGAGGCCACATTTCAATCAATGGAGGAAAAACAAAACCTCGAGTGAGTGCGAATATGAAGACAATTGCAGAAAGCATAAATTGAAACACGATCATAAAAAGAACAGGATCGTTTTCATCGTTTTTCATCATGACCCGCACATATAAAGACGCGACGGATCCGGTGATAATACTTGCAAATGCGAGAAAGTGCCACGGTTGAAACATAGATGTTAATTATAATATATTGATTACAAATTTTTCCCCCCGAAACGGTCTTTTTTTAGCCCCAAGTTCCAGAGAAGTCTGAAGTTCTGTCGAAGCATTGATGAAAGATCTTCATCTTTTATCTCAATTACAAATAATTCTCCTTTTTTATACCCAAAAAACTGTATGGAGTCATCAAACAACACCATATCCTGCATAATGTGTATCAATTTTTTTGGAAGCAAACGATGTAGGTAATTGGCCTGCATATAATTTTTGTTCTTTGTCCAGCTTACTTCTCCTGATGACGGGATTGGGGTAAATAAATCTTCATTTTGAAGTTCAAATATCCGAATATGGTTTTTAACCATTCTTTCTCGTATCTCCTCCGCAAACGTATCCTTTGTTACCTTGTACCATTTCGAGGTGTCAAGAATATACACCTCATCGTCCTGCTTGCGACATTCCTGAATCACCGCATACTCAATCCCCCGCTTATCACGGTAGAACATGACGTCAGTCTCCTTTGCTTTTTTTTGTTGAAGTAAACGCAAAGCTTCAACAATATCGCCGTACACTGTTTTAATATCTTTCAGTTCCTGCTCTTTTTCTGCAACAACCGATGAAAGCTGATCTGGGTTTGACGCTGTGTAATGGGTGGTTTTATCTCCAAGCTTAACCTCAAGTACACCCCTTCGCACCAAAGTTTCAATCATCCGGTAGAGAGTCGGCCGTTTGATACTGATTTTTCGTGAAAGCTCAAGCACAGTCAACCACCCGTTTTGAAGTAACACCAAGTAAACCATAGCTTCCTCAGGAGTAAAGCCAAAAGAAATAAGGCTTTTTTTTAAATGTTCCTCGTTTGTATTTTTATCTAGGCTGTCCATATTTGCTGACAACAATTTTACTTTTAACACTTTTGAGTATATATTATAGGTTGGTCAATGTCAAGTTATACGGACATATGAATATATACCTATTTTGTCAGAACAAAAACTATTTTTCAAAAAACCAGGTTAAAGCCATGAAAAAAGCCGGTAGGGTTATTTTTGTTGAAGGAATAAATCCAATCGGAGTATGTAAAAAGCTTATAGCAGACAAATCGAATAAAATAGTAGCTATCGACCCCGATGTATGTCTGTGGAAGCTTACCAATAAAGAAATAGAGTCAATTCCCAACCTGAAGGCCATCATAATCCAAAGTACCTCATTTTCTTGGATAGATACTGACTTTTGCAGGATAAAAAAAATCACCGTGATAAATACTCGTGATTACTGCACCAATGCGGTTACCGAGTGGCTCCTTATGATGACACTTATGGTTGCGAGAAAACTTCCTACCGTTTACAAGGATGGCTGGAAAGTCGACTTCAACAGACATCTGGGGATGGAGCTTCATGGTAAAACAGCCGGAATCATCGGTGTGGGAACCATTGGGACTCGGGTGGCTCAGGTAATGACTGCAATGGGTATGAAAGTTGTCTACTGGTCAAAACATGATCATGGAAGTATATATGACCAAACAACGCTTACCAAACTTTTTAAAACAGCTGATTTTATCTATCCTTGCCTTGCAAAAAACAATGAAACGAAAAAAATCATAAAAATGAAGCACTTGCGGACAATGAAAAAAACAGCAAGCATCATATGTGCCGCTCCTCAGCCTGCTCTATTTGATAAGGAGACCGTACTCAAACTCGTTGCAAAAAATAAAATAAATGGGTTTGGATTTGAGTCTGGAGGCGATACCAGGAAACTGATGGAGGAAGCGCGTGGCAATACGCTTGTTACTCCAGAGCTTGCATGGTATTCCAAAGAAACTCTTATAACAAATGCAAAAAAATGGAGCAAAAATATCATTGCAGCAGCAAAAAACAAATACCCGGACATGGTGAACCCCTAGTCCTTAACTTTAACTTGTAATATATCTCCTTTTTATCTATATTTGATGTATATGGTTGAAGGAAGTACTGCACCTGGAGTTGCTCAAACAAACACACTTATATCAGGGGCAAGAGAAGCTAACGTAAATATTGGAAATCGTGCAACTGGCTCCACCGCTGCAGAAAAGGATTCTGCGGCTATTACTGCCTTACGGGCTCGATTGGAAAAACATATTACACCTGAAGAAGTAGTAAGCGAGGGTCCAGCAAAATCTGCGGAAGAGCCCATAAACGAAAAACCAAAATCTCTTGATGATCTCACGTGGCATATGGTCAACGAACCTCCAAAAGACTCCCCTGCCGCTCCCCACAAAGTACTCAAACAGGAATCTCAACCCACCCAAGAAAAAGTTGACTTAGATCGTGCCCTAACTGAAAGTCTCAAAGACAGCTCAAAAACTCCATATTTACGAACCTTACTTCAAGCTGCTGAACAAACAAGTAGGGGTAACGGCACACTTCCCGATGAGGTGAAGGCTTTTGTCGTCTTGGCCCATCATGATCTTGGGGATCTAGACCCAGCAAATACTGAACTCATTCCTGCTGCATTTACTGCGTTAAGAGGTGAAGGAAATGGCACCGTTGCTCTTCACGGCATAGATGCCCCGTATCCCAGTCAAAAAGCAGCTGATGTGATAATTGAGCAAGCGCTCAAAGTTTCCAGAGGTCCAAAAACTCAAGACGACCTTGATAGGATGGTTGAGGTTAGTTTGGCTTGTGGAAACCCATTTGCCGCGGTTGATTTGATGCAAAAAGCCAACGAATTTATCACTAAGCCAAATGAAAGAGTAACAGATTCAGCTTTTTCACGACTTGCAGGAAGTGGAGGGGTCTTCGATGAAGCCCTAAAACTTTATCATAAAAGATCTGCGGATGGTCGAGGTACCAAACTGGACGACCGAATGTACGGTGTGCTTGCATCGATTGGAGAAGGCCCACTTGAAGAGTTAAAAAAGTCGCCTGAGGCTATGGCTGTAAAAAAAGATGCAGAAAGAATACTGCGAGGCAAGCTTGCCGAAAGAAGGGATGAGTGGTATAACGCTCAAAGGGTATCTCAGGTTGAAGCCAGAGAAAGAGCGCTGGATGATGTGCATATTGAAACAATGATTGAGGAAGCGGTCGCCAGCGGCAAAGACTGGAAATCAATAGATGACGCTATCGCTCAAAGAGCAGATAGCGTCGCAAGTGGCAAAATGGCCAATTTTATCGCGGCTGAGCTTGAAAGACGCCTTTATCCTGAACTGTCAATCGAAAACCAAATGCAAAAAGCAAAAGCGGATGCCCGCGGAGACTACCAACCGATGCTTGGGTATGGAAAATACAACATGCTTCAAAATGCCATCTACGGTGTAACCTACGATAATGCAAATGGAGATGAACATGATCAGACAACGCCGGAAAAAGAGGCAAAAGTTGCTGCGCTAGGTAACTGCACTGAAATGAAAGTCCAAAGATCTCTCCTTGACAATAAAGGAGGTGCTGCAGATGTAGCTTCACTTGTACAGATGTTGCATCAACCCGCATCCCATCGGGGTTCTATGCAACAAGTGGATATAAAATTTCAACGGAGAGAATTTGGAAACCTATCTGAGGCAACATTACTGGAAAGAAAGCAACAATTAGCCGACAAACTGGTGGCCGGTACCGGTTTTTTGCAGGCTGTCGCTGACAACGCTGAAGGAAGAAAAATACTGGAAACCGAGTTCGGTTTTAGAGAAATTGCAGACCCAAGCAGATTGAAAACGGCACAGAAAGAGCTCCAAAAAACTTTTTTTCAGGCAGTTGAACAGGGATCGGATCTACCCGCTAATAAATCCCAAGGAGAAGAACAGGCTGATGAAGATACTAGAATGCTTACCCAAATGAGTGAGATTAAACAAAAAGAAGTAGTTGCACTAACGGAGGAAAAGATCGCAACCGCTAGAGCGCTTGTTCCAAAAATGCATGATAATCTTAATATGCAGTACCAAACGTTAGTATTGCAACAAGAGGCCCTAGCCAATCCGCTTAAAGATCAGATAGCAGCTCAACAAGCTTTGGCACGTCTTGAATCCCAAAGACAAGCAGTTGAAGAAACAAAAACTGTTACAAATAGATTAGCAACTTGGCTCCCAGCCAATGCTGGTACCATGACTGAAGCAGATCAAGAGAAAAAACTTGCTGAGATAACAGTCCAAACAGAAGCGCAAACTCAACGGTTAAGAGAAATAGAAGATCAAATAACAAAACTTGGAGGTGTAAAAAAAGATGAGCTTGCGGCACTATCTAAACGACTTTCTGATTTGAAAAGACTTATGCCTCAGGAGTCAACTCCCACCGCTTCCGAAACATGATTAAATCCATCTTTTTTAAGCAATTCTACAAGCTCTAAATTGATCTGGCTCACCAGCTGTGGCCCCTCATAAATCATACCCGTGATAAGTTGGACAAGGGATGCCCCGAGTTTAATTTTTTTATACGCGTCCTGCGCGCTGAATATCCCTCCGCACCCAATGATAATCAATTTTTTCCCGTATTTTCGGTAGGCTAATCTTATGAGTTCATTTGATCTCTTTTCCGTTGGTTTCCCTGAAAAATAGCCGGTTTTAAACCGTGATACCTCCGAGGTGTAAAGTGATGGGTCTTTCCTATTCTTTTGCAGGTTACCAAAAACGACGCCTTTAATCATGGGAAACTTGATAATGATATCAAGCATGGCCTTAACTTCCTTATCACTTTTTTCGATAGGCATTTTTATAAAAATGGGCCTTTTTATTCTTAGTTTTTCAACTGCAGTAAGAAGCTCTTTCAAGTTTTTTGGCGGATAAAATGACATGTCTCCCTTGAGATTTGGACAGCTGATATTGAGCTCGTAGTATGAATGCTTTGCCCTTGATTTTTTGAATACGGTAAAAGCTTTAATAATATCTTCAACGCTTTCTTTCTGTGTTTTCAGTTTTATGGTATTGGTCCGGCCGATGCTTATTCCAACCGGCATTGAGAATGCCCGGGCTTCCAGTTTTTGTGAAACTGCCTTCGCTCCCTCATTTTTAAATCCCTTGTTGACCATAAGGGATCGTGATTTTGGAAGCCGTCCTAATCGGGGCTTTGGATTACCTTCATAGGCCATATTGGTGATCGTGCCGATACTTTCAAATCCAAATCCAAGAGATGGAAGAGCCTGGGTAAGCTTGGCTTCATAATCAAACCCCGCAGCGAGTCCGACCGGTCTTTGGAAAGTAATTCCTGCAACTCGTTGTAAAAGGACCAAATCATCATATTTGAAAGCATATTCCATCAATTTTGTTAGCCCGCCCATCCCTCCTATTATCTCCCCTGCATTAAGCATTGCCTCATGAATAACTTCAGGATCGATCAGAAAAAAAAGGGGTTTTAATATTGTTTTATATATAAGTCCAGCGGTGATCTGTGTCATATATTTTCTTTCATTTGCAAACTGTGAAAGTGAAAGAATGAATAGGATTAAGCTTATAGCGGCCGATGCGGTGCAATAAAAACATAATGTCCCAATGATTCCTATCTGGATATACATAAAATAGGATGATGCAACAATACCGGCAGATACTTCAAGCAAAATCCAGATTCTCCATATTTTCTTGCCTGTGATTTCTGATACAAATAATGCAATCGCCAAAAGCGAGTAGTGGATGACGCCAAGGAGTGCAAGAGGAACGCCAAATAATACCGAGTAACTGCTTCGCAGTACCGCCCCGCAGTCGGAAAAAATGGGCATAAAACGATTGATCGTACAAATAGGAAGAGTACCCGCAAAATGCTCATAGGTAAGATATGCACTGTCAACAATGCCTACGAGTATAAGAATGAACAAGAGTTTTTTCATAGCCGGTTTAGGCTATATTATAATGGATAATTGCTTTTTGATTGATATAATGTCTATATGTTCCTCACCAAAAAACATGTTTTGGATTTTTTAAAGGGTCAAAAACTGATGGCCGTTGCGACCTACGGTGCCCATCCGTGGATCGCAAGCGTGTATTATACGTTTGATAATGATCTTAATCTGTTTTTTTTAAGCTCACCTTCTACCTTGCACTGCAAGATGATTGCACAAAACAACGAGGTTGCAGTATCGATTGCCGACTCAACTCAGGACCCAAAAGCATTAAAACGGGGGTTGCAAATATATGGAGTTGCAACGCAAATCTCGGGAAGTGCAAAGATAAAACACACGCTAAACCTTTGGAAACAGAGTTTGAAGGTGGTGAACAGTGAGTTGACCTATGCAAACATGGTAACGCATGTTATAAAGGGCCGAATGTATAAAATAACACCGAAAAAAATTAAATTATTCGATCAGGCATTATTCAAAGTAGAAGATGGCGAAGAGCCTATCCTTATTGTTGAATAGTGGGTGGATATATTTTCTGTGTTACAGAAATAACTCCACCACTATTGAGATTGGTTTCCTTGATCGTAAAAGGAGAATTTGAAAAATTCTGTACCGGCTCAATACATACGTATGACGAGTCAAAATTGCCTTCCTTTTGCGCAGCCCAAAGCACTCCCTCCACAAAACCGTTTATCTCCCATCTGATTTTTCTATCTGGAAACTCTACCAGATTTTGATCTTTTAACTGCACAAATCCGTTGGTATTGACTTTTTCTTCGACATTCTCGCCGTTTATGAGAAGCCCTTTCCATCCCCGTGGCGTCGCCCAATAGTTATGAACTCCGATATTCACCGAAACACTCTTTTTATCAGTTCCGAATTGATAAATCGTAATCGTATGATTAAAAGATTTTTGCTGTAACTCAAATTCTTGGGAAACTAATAAATTTGCCGGGTATTTTTCAGTTTTTTTTATATTGCATTCTATCTTACAGATTATATTATCGTCACTTGGTTGCCTTCGACTAACGACTAACGACCAATCACTATTTCTCGCCGGTCCATGAAACGGAAGTCCATACTCCTCCACTCCCTCCCCACTGAAGTTTGGGACACACAAATGCGTTGATCCTTTTTTTCCGTCAATACGATCAAATGTCCCCAAGATTAGTTCGTTTTTATATGAAAGTTCCTCTATCCGTCCTCCGTGAAGATTGATTGACAGACTCCAATTATGTGATGAGAAATGTTTTTGCATAACATTTATTATACAAGGAGCTCCACCTCTTTAATATCAGTCGCTCCCGAAAAAATCATTGCGAGCCGATCAATCCCTAGCCCAACTCCGGCATACGTTTTTTTGTCCATTGCATCAAGCGCCTTCAGAAAAGTCTCGTCAATTGGTTTTTTTAATGCCCTGCGTACCGACTTGCTGTTAGTATTTTCAGTATTGCCATTTCCGATTTCCATGCCGTCAATATAAAGTTCAAACCGTTTAGCAAGATGTGGCTTTCCGGCTTGAGGCACACATAGGGGTGAAATCCGCGATGGGAAATCGACCAGAAAAAATGGTTCGCGGGGAAGCTTACTTTCAATTTCATTCACAAAAAGCTGATCGAATCTCTCCCTCCACCCAAGTGTTTTGTCTTTCATTACCTTTTCATAATCTGCTTTCAAATGTTTTTTCAATAACGCATTGAGGGAAATTTTTTTCCACTTCGGTTTAAAAATAATGGATGTCAAATGCTTTTTGCGGAGAGATGTTTGGATTGATAGGATAAGATTTTCTGCGTCCTCCATAACACGCGTGTACTCTGCATTTTCCCGGTACCACTCAAGCATAAGAAATTCGGGAAGGTGTTGCGTCCCAACATTCTCAAGATTTCGAAACGACTTAGCAATCGCAAAACAGTTCCCTATTCCCATAGCCAGCATCCGTTTGATCCCTCGCTCCGGAGACAGGGAAAGGTAATATTTCTTTACTCCCTCGCGAGTATTCCATGATGTGGAAAAAGGATAGAGGTGCGACTCAAGCGGAACCGCATCATTTAGTACTGGAACAATTACCTCATGAAATTTTTTTGCATAAAAGAATGCCCTTGTTGCTTTTATAATTTCTTCGCGGATAAAAAATGGTTTGAAATTTATCATATATAGTCTTTTACTCCACATAAAAATCCGGGCTGAACACACCCAAGACATGGTCCTCCTAGTTTACTTTTTAGTTTTTCAATAAGCTGGGGGATCAAGTCATCTATCTTTCCTAAGGCCTCAAACCCCTCGCAGCATCCATAGACGGTGCCATCTGACGTGAGGGATATTTGATAACATCCTAAGCTTTTAGGAGGGAATGTTTTTTTGGTCATCATCAATCTTTGTATTTCTTTTTTTTCCAAAAAATCAAAGCCGGCGATCTCCCCCACTATTTTTGACACAGGATGAATGTTCAGGTATGTTATGGGTTTACGGGGATGATACGTTACTTCAATCGGGCCTAATTCTTTTTTTAAATATGACTCAAATTTATCGATACATTTTAGGTTCTGTCTCGTGACAATTGAAAATATCTCGATGTGGAAACCCATCTTTTTTCCTTTTTGAAGGAAGTCCATGCTTTTTTTAAAGTTACCCTGTCCCCGGTTTGAGTCATGATACTTCTCAAGCCCATC
>PFLF01000031.1 GCA_002784505.1 Candidatus Roizmanbacteria bacterium CG_4_10_14_0_8_um_filter_39_9 | reverse complement strand
CTATACTCCTATTGAGTACGAGCGAGATATAAGACCACTAAATAGTTTGATTACACATATTAATTTATCCACCCATTCATTTATGAAAAACATTACCGATGGTTTATTTATCAAAAAGCTTGAAACTGCAAAATGGCCCTATGAAGTGTATAGAGGAAACATTTTGCAGGATTTTTGGCTGATTCTAACATCTCAAACGAAGAAAAGAGTTGTTTGATTATAAACATCTGCCACAACTTTGAGGGAGTAAAATTAAATCCAATAGGCCTTGTAGGAAGAAGGGTTAATCAACTGATTGTTTGAGAACTTCATTAATAAACTCTGTTTTTTTACGATAATATGTCTGTGTGTTTACTCCGTCATTCTCTTCTTTCAATCTTTCATACTCCCTTAATTTTTGAGGGTACATTTTAAGATAATTTTCAAATTTCATTCCGTTAATCCAGCCCCTATGAGATTTGTTCATTACGGTCACAGTGATATGTTTTTTATTTGGGACACCATTTCATCAAATCTACTTTTTGAAACAGGTATGTATATGTCAATTTCACCTTGACCAGAAATTCCCAAACTAGATACACCGCAGTGAAGAATTTAAACTTCATTTCCTAGTACTTTTTAAATACTGTTCTTAACAACAAGAAATATACTCTCAGATTGTTTGTCAAATGGCTTTATGCTGATAACGTCATCGTTTGGTAGATGGTCAATCCATTTTTGTTGTTGGGGAGTAAACATAGATTAAATTATACATTTCCGATTTCAAAAGATACATATTAAGGATGGAACAACCCCCCAAAACCCACCTCCCCGGTCAATAAAAGGAACTCGTCTATCAGCCTCAAATATAAGTTAAATAGCTTCGTTACTGCTACTATACTAACGGAAATAGCTCGTTTACGGTTGACAACAAGAATGATGTTTGCTATCATCAAAATATGAAAATTCAACGCAAACTGCTTTCTATTTTAAAAAATGATTTGAAAAAAACAAATAAAGGGCTAGTAATTTATGGTCCGAGACAAGTTGGGAAGACTACCCTTGTCAACGATTTGCTTAAGGAATTTAACTGGAATACTTTAATTTTGAATGGTGACCAAAGAGGCTCTTGGTGGGAACTATTAACTAGTCGAGAATTATCTAGGTTGACGCTTTTGGTTACTGGATACGATGCGGTATTCATTGATGAAGCGCAACGAATTCCTGAAATTGGATTAAGTTTAAAAATTTTGTTGGATAATTTTCCAAGATTAAAAATAATTGTTACCGGATCATCATCTCTTGATTTAGCCAGCAAAATTAGCGAGCCACTTACGGGAAGAATCTATAGTTATAAATTATTTCCTATTTCTCAAAAAGAACTTCGAGTCGTAAACACACCTTATGAGATGGAAACACAAATAGAAGAGAGATTAATCTATGGATCATACCCTGAGATATTTTCATTAATGGGCATTCAAGAGAAAACAAAATATTTGGAAAATTTAACCAATAATTATTTATATAAAGATTTACTCGAATTTGGGGATATTAGAAATTCGTCAAAAATACACGATCTGTTGAAGCTATTGTCTTTTCAAATTGGCAACCAAGTTTCAATAAGTGAATTAAGTAGTGCCTTGGAAATTAACCGTACAACAGTTGATAGGTATATTAATTTATTAGAAAAATCTTTAATAATCTTTCGTTTACCAGGATTTAGTAGAAATTTACGTAAAGAAGTGACAAAAATGGATAAGATATTTTTTTATGATACAGGAGTTCGGAACTCAATAATAGGGAACTTAAATTTACTTGATAGCCGAGATGACGCCGGAAAATTATGGGAGAATTTTTTAATTATTGAACGAATGAAAAAATTAAGCTATGAACAAAAACTTTTCTCTCAATATTTTTGGCGTCTAACGAGTGGGGCGGAAATAGATATGATTGAGGAAACGGAAGGTAAATTATATAGTTTTAAATTTAAATATGGGAAAAAATCTGTAAAAACTCCAAATTCATGGATAACCGGGTATCCTAAAGCAACTTCAACCTTAGTCAATAAAGAAAACTGGCAGGAATTTGTTGTCTAGGTTTTATTAGTGAGATATATATTAGACAAAACATATTCTCAATGCCACAGCCTGGGGGGAGCTAACTAAAGCGAATCACAACACAAGCACATTAGTCTGAAAAAAAGGGCGTGGAGACAAATAACTTTTATTATTTTTGTATACAAAGGTATTCAAATTCCATTTTTTGAGTTGCTTCGTTTATTTTATTATTTACCTTAAATTTGCATCTCTTTTCTTTCCCGTTGACCAAGCTCATACAACCAGCATAACCATCCTTGTTGGAGTATTGAGAACATTCGTCCGATCCAGCATATAAACTCGCGTTGTCAGATTTTTTTGAAAACATAGAAAAGGCAACCAATATACCAACTACAACGACAATCGCTACTATTAAATATAAAAGAGGTTTTTTCATATCTATAAGATTAGCAAAAATTACAGTATAAACAATTGGAATTCAATTAGAAGCATGTCCTGATTACATCAGCCTGGGGGAGCCAGTTGGCGCCTAATATACTAAAATATGGTAGAGTTTATAGTAAGGGACTTCAATATTAAAAATATATGATTGAACTTACTTCAGCCCAAAATGAAAAAAAAAGTTTTTCGTGTTGGAATAAACCAATTATGAAAATTGGAATACTAACTGGAGGTTTAATTATCTTGGGTGCCACTTTTTGGAGTGGTTTAATTTTTGGTAAAAATTTACAAACTGGTTTGCAACCAACTCAGCAACTAGTATATCAACCATCGGCAACAAAATACATGAGTCAAATGATACGAATTTATCCATCACTGAACAATCATTTTCTCTTCTATGTTTATCCGACTGGTAATAGTGAAAAGTGTCTGTATGGAATAAGGGATAAACAAGGATATGAATACGATGTAAGTGAAGTGTTGGGAGAAGATAGAATAACCTGTTCTGAGGGTCAGGGAAATTTATCTAGTTCTTTTATCAGTTGGGCTGAAGGAGACAAATTCATCATTAACGAAAAGGAAGGAGAAATCAACATCGTAGATGTTAGAAAGTTCGAAGCGGAAACGTATAAGTATGATACGGTCAAATATAAATTTGAAGGTGCAGCCGTACATTAAAGCACTGGTTTTTTAGAAAAGTAAGCCAAGGAAAAAGCACTTCTTATATTCTATTAGATAGAAACAACAATATTGTTTTAGGCAATATTAATTTCGACTCAAATGATAGAGGCGTGCTTTATGATGAGGCGAATGATGGATTTTTGTTTATCAGCCGTACTTATATTGGAGAGAATGTCTCAGTTAAATTTGAATTTTTGCCGATGAACAGCCTTTCATTACGGAACATATTGACTACAGAACCTGTCGTAGCCCCGGGAAGAGGATGCAATTCAGAATATTTATTATCGCAACCTGGAGAAATAATACTAACTCAAGGATGCTTGATCGTTGGCAACAAATATCTTGACACAGACGGAAATATCCACATCAAACTTTAAATATGCAAGGCGGTTCAATTAACTCTTCTCCGATTTAAGTTACAGACCTATATCAAAAATACCCCCTTGTAGATACAAGCCACAGGTTTGGTTATCGTAGAGTTACGATTCCCGTGAAAATCTACAATCAGATTGTTATAACAATCTAAACAACTATTTCTTAATTTTACTAAGGACTAAAAAATAAAGAGGAACACTGATAACAAAAAGTCCAAAATATGAAAGGATTGTTCCTAAAATTACGCCAGCAATCGGATAAAGAAAATAACACAAAACCGCAAAGATGCTTATGGTTGTGGTCGTGCTTATTAAAACATTTTTAGCAATCAGACGAGTGAATTCAACTCCACCCGATCTAACTGTAATTAAGATCGTTGAAATAGTTAATGCTGGAAAAGTAGCAAATATTCCGCCCCACTTTGGCCCTGCTAATTTACTGATAATTACAATTGCGCCAATGACAGTTCCCGTCATTATAGCCTTTATCCATAAGGGGCTGTTTACTATCTTTTTTGGAATAAGTTTATGATCGATATGAATATTATTTATTGACCAATAGATTGTTGATGTTATTAAAATAAGCCCAACAATTATTCCTCCCAGTTTTCCACTAATCCGTTCGGCGAGGGAAGTAGAAACCATTACCCATATAATTCCAATGACGAGAGAAAAAAGACCTTAATAACAAACGGATCCATGTATGCATTATACAAAATAGCCCATTACTGCTTCGGCTTAGGGCGCAAATAAAGATATAAAAAACATAATAATGTATTATTACACAATAAGCTAAAACTCAAACCCACATGATAAATTTTAAAGTTGAGGGTGCCATATTCGATATCGACGATACTCTTTTAGATAATAAATCCAGCAATCCCGAGACAGCCTTGCACGAAAGGGCCCGCTTAGTTGCTGTCCATGAAATTGGTAAACGGCACAGTATTCAAAAATTAATAGAACTTTCTATTCAAGATAATTCCAACGCATTTTTAAACGCTCCTGTTCATACGTTGGAAGCAGCTGTTTGGGAGATTTTTCTTATGACCGGCGTTGCAGACAGCAGAGCGATTAATTCAACGCACCCGCTCCTTAAAGAAATTGTCACGATTAAGGATAAATTGTATAAAGACATTTTACTTCATGAGGGAGAAGAGGTTCCGGGCGCTGTTGCTTTTGTTCGGGCTCTCGCGATAAGCGGGGTAGACAAATTAGCAATAGCGAGTACAGCCATAAGGCGTGATATTGATATTTTTTTAATGAAAACGGGACTTAAACCACTTTTCCCCGAATACCGCATTAAATCTAAGGAATCAACAACCCATCCGAAACCCAACCCTGAAATCTTCAATATCGCTTTTATCTCACTTAATATACTTGAGCAAATGAGAGGGCAAGTTTGTGCATTTGAAGATGACCCGCGAGGAGTAATGGCAGCAAAATCTGCCGGCCTTTTTACGTGTGCTATTACCACCCGTTTTTCCAAAGATTTTCTATTATCGCGTGAAGCCCCCCCTGATTTAGTTGCGGAAAGTTTTCAGGAGTTTGCAGAATATTTTGATATAAAAGATGCATTTAACTCATTTAACAAACCCGAAATTGGGTCCAATTACCGCGCTAATCGAGACGCATCAGGATTATAATAATACCCATGCAAAAGGTTAAATTTATAACCTATGAAAGAGTTATTGAAGACAGGATTGAAATGAAATGAAACAACACCATTCATTTATGGAAACATTTTTAAATAAAACTTATAGTTTTTTTATATCACAGAGACAAAAGATACTATATGTGTTTAACGTTGTATACGTTTTAATGTCTTGTTTGTTGTGATCGTGTTTGGTGTGTTTCATTCACATAATTATCTTTATGCGTATTTTTATAATATAGGGAGCTTGTGTGGCCAAGCCTCACTTATAACCTACATACTTACTCTGCTACCAGGGATCGGAGAAAGACTGGGACTCAGAAATAAAATCCTTGCCATTTTGAGAATTTATAGAAGATACTTGGGCATATTGATGTATTTTTTTGCGTTTGCACACATCTCGTTTGTAAAAATATTTTTCTTAGACTCTTTGCAAGGAGCACTTCCTCAGGGGACGAGTGAGACTATGGGCGCGATTGCTTTTATGATTTTACTCTTGTTATTCCTTACTTCAAACAACTTAAGTTTGAGCGGTCTTAGAATTTGGTGGTACCGAATTCAACGGTTTACCTATTTGGTAATGTTTTTTGTCTTTCTACACGTGGCATTCTTTCGCCTAAATTTTTTGAGCGCACTCATGGGATTGGTTGTGGTTTTGGAAATGGCGTCTTTTGTGGTGATTATAAGAAAAACCGGTTCCTTAACCGGAGGGAAACCGAGCTAGACACATAGGCTATTTTGTCCTTCTTTTGTGGCGTGCCAAACCTTCAGGGATAATATTTACTTTATTACTTTGAGAAGAGAGAATTTCGGAAACTCCCAAGATATGCTTCTTATCTTCTTCATCTATATATTTATCCATTTGAGAAGGGGGCTCATACGTATAATCTTTTGGTTCCGTATAGGCAAACATTAACCCTTCAAAATTACGGAAGACCCATTTATGGTTACTTTGTGAGACAACATAGTTGGGGCCGAGCGGCGTTTTTCCTCCTCCTCCCAGGCCGTCAACCGCAAAGACAGGGATGGCAAAACCGGAGGTATGACCGCGCAGGTTTTCGATAATTTCAATCCCTTCTGAGATCTTAGTTCGAAAGTGTTCAATCCCTTGAGACAAATCACACTGAAACAGGTAATAGGGTCGGACCCGATTTGCAACAAGCAATTTCATTAACTTTTTGATAATAAGAGGATGGTTGTTTATTCCTCGCAAAAGCACTGTTTGGTTCCCAAGGGGGATACCGCCGTCAACAATTTTTTGACATGCCCGACTTGAAAGATCGGTCATTTCTTTTGGATGATTGAAATGAGTATTTATCCAAATAGGGTGATATTTTTTAAGCATTGTTATCAGCTCATCGGTTATTCTCATCGGCATGACCACCGGGACCCTTGTTCCAATTCGTACAACCTCCACATGTTTTACCGTACGGATTAGTTTAATAATCTTTTCAAGATACTCGGTCTTTAGAGTAAGAGGGTCTCCGCCGCTTATAAGAACATCTCTGATGTTTTTTGTTTTTCTTATATAGTCAACGGCCTTTTCAATCAATGGAAGAGGAGTGGGAATATCCGTTTCGCCGGCGTGTCTTCTGCGCGTGCAGTGTCGACAGTACATACTGCATTGATAGGTTACATAAATGATGAGTCGGTCTGGATAACGATGGGTTAAAACGCCCTCAAGCCCTTTTACCGGGCAGTCCTCTTCTTCATTCAGAGGATCCTCGTGGTCCGCTTTTGAAATTATTGTCTCATATAGGGTTGGTACAGACTGCATACGGATGGGGCAATGGGGATCATCCATATCTATCTGGGAGAGAAAATAGGGGCTGAGTGCCATCCGCAAAATTTTAAGTGAGTCTTGAATATTTTTTGTTTCTTTACCGCTTAGATGAAGAAGTTTTTGGAGGAGGAGAGGATCGGTGACGCGGTTTTTTATCTGCCAATTCCAATCAAACCAATCACGCTCTGAAATATCTTTCCAATAAGTATGACGTTTTGCTTTAGCAAAATAGAGGTAATTTTGTCCACTCATTTCATATTAAGCGTATCAAACGGCATTTGAAAATGCAATTCAAGAACGGCCAAATACATTGATCGGCTTTCCATGTAACCAAGCCTCAATATTTGCAATCATCATGTCATTTCCAATCTGACTGGTGACATCGGTAAATGCCGAAATATGAGGGGTGGCGTATACGTTTGGGTGTTTGCGCAACCTTTCATATAGCGGGTCGGTAGCATCACCTAGTTTTGCATTCATCACATCATGAGCCGCATACGATAATTTTCCCTCATCAAGTGCCGCAAGCATTGCATCCATGTCAACGATGCTATCAACGGTTACAGAAATAAATACCGCGCCCTTCTTCACAGATTTAAAAAAATCTTGATTAAGAAGGCCCTTTGAACTCGGATTGGCGCTAAGAGTATCCACAACAATATCTGCATTTTTGACAACTGTTGATAGCTCATCATTTCTCGTAAAATATGAAACATTCATCTCAAAGGCTTCGCAAATGGCTCCTACCCGTTTTCCAACATTTCCCTTGCCCAAAATAGTAATATTTTTTCCTTTCAGGCCAATTGATGGCGGGGAGAGAGGGATAGTGAGTTTTTCGGAGGTGTTTATATGACTTCCCAGCTGTCTCATAGTCGTAAGAATCATATACACGATCCACTCAGAGACCGCGTGTCTGTTACTTCCGGGACTGTTACAAAGGGTAATATTGTTAGCTTTCAATATGGTAGGATCAGCAAAACTACTGACCCCGACAAACGGTACCGAAATAAAAACATTTTTTAGATCGCCGTATTTTTCACGAAGACCGACGATCCAAGAACAGACAATATCGTATCCCAAACAACGCTTTAACCACTTATCAGGAGAAGCGGGCATATCTTTGTAAAATGTTACATCGCCTAATTTTTTTAACCGCGTCTCTTGTTCGGCAGACAGTCCCATAGGGTTTGTGAGGACGATTTTAGTCATGATCAGATTATACCAAAATCAAGCAGAGCACATTATCGTATAAATTGGGTTGTGGGGAACAGTTTTCGGGTACGAGGAAAGCATGGGTAGATTTTTACCAAAAATAAACTTTGCCACTTTCGTTTTTTTCTTTTCCGTATTTTGAAACCGCTGCCATTTTTCATATTTATCTTTTGACAGATGCATTGAACCGGTACAATTTTCACTGTCACATTTACAAACATGTACGCACGGATTACAAGACCCATCATCAGGACTTAGTAAATAAGAGATGGTAAATTCTTCGCCAGGGTCAATCGACTGCAGGGTAAAAAATAGGGTGTGTCCACGGTATGGATACATCCAGCAGTTGGGAGAGCATGAATGGTTTATCAGATGCGGACTCGGTCGGGAGAGATCGGGATAGATGGAAGCGCGATCTGTGTAGTACATGAGATAAAGACCCTTTTTGTCATTTTCTAAATCATAGTCTGCAGTTTTTATTACCATCCCTAAATAATCTGCAATAACAATATCGGCCCCAATCTTAATCTTTGAGAAAATACCCCACCCTTTTTTCTTTGTTTTTTTTATCTCCCAGTCACCTTTTTTTAATAAAAACATATACTGACACTGTAGTACAAAAAAGATGCGCTCTTTAACTCTTAAAACCTTTTAAGATAATCGACCCTTCCCTCACCCACAACATAGTAATCAGGAATTTCTGCCACCTTTTGATATCCGTGTTTTTCATAAAATAGTCTTGCGGGTTTGTATGATTCAATATCACAACTCAATATATGGAGATATCGTCCCTTCTTTTGCTTTACGTAATTTTCTACCTTTTCAAGAAGTGCCGATGCTATTCCTGAACGACGATAGTTTTTGTGGACCGCAACATAATCCGAGTCCATTTCATATCCACCACCCCCGTATTTATTTTCTCGTACCCCAATTGCCGCAATGATCTCTCCATTATTTTCTACATACCAATAGCGATGATTTTTGCCCGTTAAACTATTTATAGGAGACTGCCTCACCAGTTCCTTTTCATTGGGGGCCCACACTTGTTCAAACGCATTGCCGCCGGTTAGAAATGCGCCGACTTTTATTGCTGTTGGGCTATCGTTTAGTATTTTTATCTCAAACATAGGTAATTAATTTTACAATATTCAGGATACTTTCAGAAAACAAACACTCCTTTTTCTGTATTCGGAAATATCAACCGCAAACACAGTTATTGGCGGAATATTTATCCTCTGGGCAATGACTATTTTACGGTAAGTGTGCCCACCTGCCCATTTGCTCTGTGTTGACCGACTGAACAGTAGTATTCGAACGACCCCACCTTATCAGCAGTAAACTCAATAGTTCCGGTATCACCATCTTTGACAATGGGTATTTTGACTCCGAGCTCATCTATATTAAAATCATGTATCATGCTTACGCTATTCATGACTATTTTTATTTTTTGACCTTTTGTTATTTCGATGACGTTCGGTTTGTAATAAAAAGACCCCGCCTCAAGATTAACCACTTTAACTTCAGCGTCTTTGGTTGTAGCACCTGAAGAAGATGACTGTTTCTGGACTGCGGGAACTTTGTTTTTTTGCTGTTGTCTTGTAACCGAATACATTCCAAATGCAAGACCGAGCGCAAGTATACCAACTAAAGCTTGTTTCATATTGATCTGATATAGAAATTGTAATAGTTTATTATTACAAAAGCTTTTGTCTTTGTCAACTCTTGGTATTTATGAATTAGTCGAAGATAAAAAGCAGTTTATTGAAGCCAACAGTTTTTTTCTCATGGACGGTAATACCGGAATTACATGCTTGCGCATTGGCCTTATAAGTAGTTACTCTTCCACGCGGAATGAGTTTTAAAAGGTTGTATACTTTGGTTGAGGTGAGGGAAGGGATCATGGAATAATTGTATAAAATAAATAAAGGTATAATAATACCAATTTATCTGATATAATATAGGCTATGGAAATAGTCGAGCTTATGCGCAAAATTGAGGCTGTGTCGCTTCGATACTCAAAGAAATATAAGATAAAACGTGAGCCAAACTGGTTCGTCTTAAAGCTTCAGGAAGAGATGGGCGAACTTACTCAAAGCTACCTCATGATGAAAGGATCGGGGAGACATAAAAATAAAAGCAAGGGTGAACTTCGATCGGACTTTGAAAAAGAGTTGGCTGACGTTTTTTGCCATGTATTGCTTCTTGCCAAATCAAATAAGGTCGATATTGAGCGGGCCGTTGATGAAAAATGGCTCACGTGGTATAAAAAATACACTAAGGCAAAAAAATAAAGGAAGAAACGACCAACACCAACAATATCAGCGAAGAAAAGAAGATCATATTAAATTTTGGGAATAAAGAATCTAATCTATCTCCCAAATGAGAAATTAATCTATTGTGAGACAATGCCTTTCCTGATGAAAAACACTCCACAAACTGAGACAACTCTCCCACCTTAAAACAACGCTTGGACAAAACAAATCCGTCCCGTTTTGTTTCTCTAAATGTCTTTACCGGATAGCCGACAAAAAAAACAAAAAGAAGGGGAGCCAGGCAACAAACCAACAGTGCGATTTTTTTATACATAATAGCGGGGAAGCAATACATAACATAATATAAATAAATATTGCCAAACAGAAAATAGAAAAATTCCATAGGCCGCATCTATATCACTCTTTCGGGGAAAGATTGATCGTAGACCACCCCAAATGATTAATAAGAGAGGAAGAAGCGTAGCTAAAAGATAGCGTCCTTGAATATCGCAGGAGTACCTGTTTATTTTGTAAGTAAAACTTACTCCTAGGAAAAATAACCAAATAACACCACAATATCCAAGAAGATATAGCCACCATTTTTTTTGTCTCATGCGGAATAGAGAGATGAGGCCGACAATAAAAAGGGAAAGGAACGTCAGTGTATAAAAAATGAAAAAAAGTTTAAAGGGATAGGGTCCTCCCCAACCCAAAAATCCTGCAAAGTGTGAGATGGCGTGCCTGAACTCAAAAATCGTTTCAAAGGGGATCCGGTACCAGGGAAATGCAGGCAAATTTGCCGTACAAAATAGGGCATAGGCAACGTAGGAGGGAATAATGTTCCCATAGGTAGTAAGAGAGTGATAAAACCAGGGAGCAAGACAGACGAGCGAAGCAAACACCACGCCCGAAACCATGGAAAAATAATAGGTAAGCTTACGGCGTTGATAGCCATAATACAGAAAAAAAATCAAAGCAAAAAGAAAAAAAACAACATTTTGAAATTTAATATAGACAGACACTGTCAGCAACAGAGTTAATAATACTGCAGACTTAATTGATATTATTTTTTGAGAAGATAAGTCAAGAAAAAAAAGAAGGATCAACAATCCACAACAGGTAGCCGCTATATCCGGATTTACCGCGACACCCATCTTGAGGGTCACCGGGTTAATGGCATAGGCAACGGCCAGGTATTCTGCAATTTTCTTATTCTTTACTATTTTTAATCCGATTAAAAAGGCAATCCAAACAGAAAGGGCATAGAACAGGGTAGATGCTAGGCGTGTTGCATAATAAACAGGAATAAACCCCTTCAATATATGTTGCGCAGGAAGGAAGAAAAGGAGGGAGGATAGAAAATAGAGAGGTGGGTGATGGACTTGATAAGTGTAGGGGGTGGAACCTCTTTTTGTAGTAAATGAAACGTTCTGCTTGACTGCGCGTTTGATTTTGGAGAAGTTGGGAAGATTGTAGTCGTTGCTTGCAACCTCAACAACGTCATATATTTTTTGTATTGATGGATCATATGCAAAAAAACCCGACTTCAGCGGCATTTTTGGATAGATTCCTTTGGAAAGATAATAAATATATTGAAAGTGGTCGGGTTCATCATTTAACTGGAATGGAGGAATCGCGACAAAAAAAACAGCATAACACAACGCAATAAGAATGACCAACCGCTTACTCATATGTGTGTCTATTGTAGCATAAGAGTGGGGCAGAGCCCTGTTTAAAATGATCTTGACTTGACCGACTTAAAAAAGTATAGTTAATCTGCTTTTATATAAATTTATTTGTTTTCTATGGCAGTTACTCAGATCGACGGCAAACAGTTTACCCATGAAGTTGTATCTTCAAAGGGAATAGCATTTGTAGACTTTTATGCACCATGGTGCGGTCCCTGTAAGATGACTGCCCCCGTCATTGATCAATTGGCCGAGATGTATTCGAGCGTACAATTTTTCAAAGTAAATGTTGATGAAAATGGGGATCTTGCTACACAATATTCCATCTTTTCCATTCCTACATTTGTCATGTTTAAAAACGGGCAAATCGTTGCCCAGTTTACAGGAGCGATGGGCAAAGAAGGGTTCCAGGCAGAA
>PFLF01000074.1 GCA_002784505.1 Candidatus Roizmanbacteria bacterium CG_4_10_14_0_8_um_filter_39_9 | reverse complement strand
TATTAATCTTCCTTCTGCATCTACTTTAACATTTAAACCTATCTCGCCATTAACAACTGCTATAGTCTCTAGATAGTCGTGCAATAGATTGCCGACTGTACGGCGGGTTGCTTGGGCTATCAGTTGAGCTGCTTTTAAATACTTCTCAACGTCCCGTGGTGGTCTTAATTCTCTTGTTTGCAAAGCCCTTTCCATAAGATCTTCTGTTCCCAATGCTTTTATTGTTTCAACTAGGTTGGCTCTTTGATCTCCTGGCATTGTTTCGGTATCTTTGACATGTTCATTCTTATTTGGATCAGGTCTTGTACCATAATGCGAAACAACCCTAATAGCCTGAGGTGGAAGGGCAGTTGAAATATCTTCCATGTCACTCTGTCTTCCTATTTCTCCTTGACCTGGATGAACTGCATCCAGATCCTCCTTTTTAAGTAATGTCCCAAGAATTGATCCTCGATCGTACGGTCCTGCAAGTCCTGGCCATTTTTCCAATAATTCAAGACTTACTTCTGCCGCAGCCGGCCCAACGTTTGTCCTGAATCCCGCCGCAAGGTCTGCCTGAGTACTAAATGTATCATTTCTCATTCCTTCCGGAATAGCGGCAAGAAGAGTAACTAGAATCTGCCAATTGTTATTTTCAACTATCTTGCTCATACCGGGATCATGTCCGGCACGACTTGCAATATCTTCAAAAAAAGCCTTAATAACCTCCGGAGGATATTCATACATACATCTGCTGAGGATTTCCTGTGCTGCCAGATGCAGTTCAGGTGCAAAATTACCCTGCATTTTTTGTGCATCAACTCCTGTGCTTCCACCTTCTTGTACTGCCATTTGCGATTGCATTGCATCAAATTGAATATCTGCCAAAAGTGACATAAAACGCGCTCGAAGAGGCGCCTTAACATATTCCGCTTCATGATCACGCATACCAAGAGTTCGTCCCATATAGACAAGCGCTGCTGCTGTTTTATTAACTAATTTAAGTCTTTCGTCATATCCTGCCAATGCTAATGTATCAGCTTCTGTAAGTTTTGTTATATCACCCCAACCAACTGAAGCCTCAGCTTCTTTTTCACTAAGCTCTACATTAGGATTTGTTGTGCGTTTTGCAAGAATACCCCTTCGCAGAAGGGCTATTTCTTCTTGTTTGGTAGTTCCGCTCCAACCAACAGGTGCACTCCCGTAGTTAAATCGCTCATCTTTTACCATTGCTTCGACTATTTCATACAGGCGTGTGGTTATCTTAATCTGCTGAGCTTGAACGGCAGGGTCTTTTGAAGGTTCAAGCACATGGGCAACACCAGGCGGCTTTGTAATCATGCGCGCATGATCAAACCAAGAGCGCCAAACATCTTCAGGTATTGATCTATTTAAAGCCGGATATGTTACTGCGAGCTCCAACATATTATTCACTGCACCTCCAAAAGGAACACGTGCTTGTGGGAATTCCGGAGCATCAGCACCGGCATTAAGCGCAGCATAGAATAGATCTATCGCTGATGGTTTTCTTGAAGGGTCTTCAGCGGCCATTTTTTGAGTTAGCTCTCGTTGCACTTGATCAACAGCACTTCTCACTGCCACCGTCCCTTTTCTTTCACCTTTCAGATGAATGCTAAGTGGGGCGAAATTTGAAGTTGACCAAGGTGAAACCATAAGGAAATATAAGAACAACTCCATAAATGCAGACGGATTACCGTTTGCCATGGTGTTTAACGACTGTTCAATTGAGGCAAGAGACATTAGTCCAAATTTCTCCAGTTGAGCCGCGGTAAGCGGGGCTCCGGTGATACTTCCTTCTTGTTGCTCTCTTTGAAGCAGAGTCCATCTGATAAGACCAAGAGTCTTAACATAAAAAGGAAGGGATTTGGTATCTTTTCCGGGACCAAAGTATCTTGTTTCAATTGTTGCTATTTCGTTTAAATTTGGATTCGCAATCAGCATAGCTATAAATGCATTTGTCTCACGGCCAAGTGTCCGAGTCATTTTTGCATATCCTTTTTCTTCTCTTTTTGCCAGAGCCTCAGCAATAGTACTTGTGGAAAGCAATTCCAAGGCAATATAGAACAATTGCTGTCTTTCATCCTGATCTCCGCTTTTTAATCTAGCCTGTAAAGCTCCGGTCCACGCTTGGCGAAGATATGCGAGAGATTCATTAGAATTTCTCCCCCCCATCAATAATGTAACTCGGTCTATCTGATCTTTTAAAGCTTTGGTGATATCACCGGCTTTTCCTTGTCCGTATATGGCTGATGATCGTGCTTTATAATAGTCCGTCCAAAGAGAACCCCATGCAGTAGCTCCTGCCTTATTGCCCGCATCCTCTTTTGCCTGCAGTATTGCTTCATTTTTTTCCTCTTCACTTGGGAAATTCTTCGCTTTTATTGCATTCATTGCTTCGTCAAATAATCTTGTATATTCACGATGAAATGTCTGCGTACCCAATGTAACTCTTTGTTCCCCCAATAACGGAAGAGCATCTTGTATTTTTGTAAAAAACTCTGCAAGCTCGCCTTGATAGGTTGCGTTTTTTGTGCGGGCCATCTCGGTCAATATTTGAGAAGATGACATGCCTGCTGAATATTGAGTTCCTGCGTCTCTGGCTTTCATACGAGTGGTAAGTCTTCCTATTTGGCCATTTAGATAGCTTGCTGCAGAAACAGGTGAATCTGAGGCAATGCGGCGATCGGTCATGCGTGAGGCAAGATCCCTGAAAAAATATCCATTTACCATTCGCATATCATCCAAATGCTGATAAACCTCTTTACCATCTGTAGGCTCGGCTGGAATAATAGCGTTGAGGACTTCGAGAATTCCTATATTTTGTGATTTTGCAAGTTCATCCAACAGACGTGCTTCTATTGCATCAACAAATCTGGACTGAGGACCCAAAACATTTTTTCGTCTCATAACTTCAGCATTAATACGAGCAAGCAGTGCAGATTCGGCAGTTGCAACTGCATTATGTTCGGTTCCAAGCCCATATATTTCATCTGTAAAGCTTGCGACTATTGGGTTAATTACTCCGTCTGCAAAAGACCTCATATGTGCAAGTCTTGCTTTAAATCCGATATGTTGTACTTCTTCTTCTGTAGCACTTTGACCGGCTCTTGTACGATAGGCTCCTATAGCTTCGTATGCGACTACTTGAAGAGTGGCCTCATCTGGTGGTGCCGTATTAAATATATTATCAACCATTGTTATGTGTGCTTCTGTCAAAACATTTACTATCTTTGTATATGCGCTGATGACAACATCTCTCATCATTGGCTCTTTTGTTCCGTGTACTGCTGTTTTTAGAATTTGTGCATTTTGGTAAAATTGTGTTTGAGCTTGAGCGTCTCTCGCACCAACTCTTGTGGTAAGCCTATTCAATTGTCCATTGAGATACTCAACTGCAGACACCGGTGAATCTGAGGCAATGCGGCGATCGGTCATGCGTGAGGCAAGATCCCACAAGTAAAAGCTATCTTTTGTACGTATATCATCCAATTCTTGGAGTACTCGGGTATTTCCAATACCCATTCCTGCTGGAGAAATTACACCGTTTAATATTTCTCGGATTTTAGGATTCTGCGAACTTGCCAATTGATCCAGAAGTTGTGCCTCCAACGCGTCCGCAAACCGGACCTGCGCCCCAAGATCATTTGCACGTTTCATTAATGCGGTTTCAAGACTTTTTAACACTGATAAATCAGCTTCTGCGACAGCTTGACCTTCCGTCCCAAATCCGAAAATTTTATTTGTTAAACTATCAACCATTGGCTGTACTGTGCCCCTAGTCGGAGCCCGAAGAAGTGCCTGTTTTGCCTGATATCCAGCATATTCTTTTAGTGATGGATTGTAATCAGCTTTACTATTATTTTCCTTTTCATAAGCATCCATTGAGAGCTGTGCAGCTGATTTAAGATCTGCAGCCACTGGCTCAACACAAATAATGTCGACCATTCCTTGGGATGCGTGAGTAAGCTCTTTTGTTAGACCTGAATATATCCCGATTCCAAACGCTCGTGCATCAACGTCTCCTTGGGCTTGAATAATGGGCTTAAGCTGTTGTATCGCCGAAAAGAAATTGTGTGAAAACTCAGGATTAATATCATTCACCATCTCTGCCAGAGCTGTGAGTTCGTTCTGTAAATATCGTCTTATGGTGAATCGCTGATCACCGTTAAGGCCAAATGTTGGATTACCCAGTAATTCTGCATAAGTTTTGAGTGTAGAAATCATCGATTCATTATTTACAAGCTGCACGTCTCTTCGTAGATATCCCCATCCCTGTTGCAACACTTCATGCATTTTATCGTAAAGCGAAACTGCTTCTATCGAAGCTGCATCTGTTGATTTTTTATTTGTGATAATATTGCGGATTGCTGTCAATCCTTCTTGAATAAACGCTGCCTGGATTGGTAATTCCCGCTTCGCAATTTGACCTACTCCTTCTAGTATCTGATGTTCAACTTCTTTGATAGCCTCATCTGCTTGTGTCCCAACACCTGTCTTAAGATTCTCTAATGCTGTAGTCCAGTTTTCCCACATCTGCTTACTTCCATCAATTGAAGCGTCAAATAGTTGTCTACTTGTTCCAGCATCTCTTACGGCAATTTCCGCTACTTTTTTCACGGAACCATCTCTTAACGCTTGAACGGTATACTGTGCTGGTGCTAATGCTTTAAGTGCTGGTAATACATGCTTGTTTATATCTATTGTCATATTATCACCCGAAGGACTTTCAAGTCCTCTTTGGGCCGCTTCTTGACACATATCATATAAAGTAGCTCGTGATTTTGCATCCATGCCTGTTACACGTGGATCTGTGGCAAATGATGTAAATTGAGCAGCAAATACACTCTTTCCGTTCAGAAACCTTAACGAATGAGCACCATCAGAACCGGTAACCCCATATCCCATCTTATCTATGCAACGATTGGGTAAGTTCACAAATGTAGCGTCCGGCTTATCCGGGTCAACCATATACCTAGCATGTTGATAACGTTCCTCGGACCAGGCCTCAGCTAACGAAGGACTCTCCTGAACCAATCTATACATATTGGCTAGCATCTGTCTCATATCTGGATCGTCGCTGTGGGCCTGAAGTGCGTCGAGTAATCTTTGTTGTGCTGACACTAAAAATGGCACTACATCGTTTGCGTTCTCGTAAGCTGGACCTAATTCAGGGATCATTCTTTCCTGAAGTCGCTCTGCAACAAACCGAGCTTTGTCAAACTCTCTTCCTGCCCCAGTATCACTATTTGTAACTCTCTCAATAATCGCATCCCATAAACCATTTGGATCAAGAATTGGAACTCTTTGAGCTGAGGCCCAATTCATTGCATTTTTTACAAGTGATGGATGTTGATATCTCGTACCCAAAACATGTCCTGCAATATGTCTTAAGGGAAGAGAACTGAAAGTAGTCAAAACAGGATGTCTCTTTCTTGCTTCGCCTAGCGATGTGATTATTTGATCAGGTTTGCTTGCCATTGATTTTTTTATTAATTGATAGTATTATAACAAATAATTATAGGATTGCAATATGTAAATTTATTTTCAATATATAGTATATTGATAGTGCGGTTCATAATAATACTCCAACGTATAATAATCTATTATATAATATATAGTAATTTACCTTCTTACATAATATCAGATGATTAATTCGGCCTGTTTAATTTCTTTTACAACTTCATCAATATCATCTTGTCTAAACTGGACTACTTGCGCGGGTGGGTTAAACAGAATAAATAATTTTGTTCTATTTGCCTCAAGAGTCCCACAACGGAGGTGGTAGATAATAAGCGCTTTTCGTAATTGATCCGGCGATTCCATGTCTCCCCTCACATATCTTCGCTGTAATAATTCACCAAAAACTACACGCTCTTGTTCGCTTGACCCATATAATGATATTCCTCCTTTTTCACCGTTAATCAATTCGAGAAGATTATTTTGTTCTGCAACAAACCTATATGCTTGTTCTCTCATTTTTTGATCGCGGATTTGACTGATGAATCCCATAACTTCCTTGAATCCTAATGTCGAAATAATCAAAATCACTTCTGCTATTGACGTGATTTCCATATTGCGCTCAATCAATTCATTAAATACTTTTTGTTGAAGTTTTCCATTTTTTATTAACAACTCCTTATTATGTGCGAATGCTATTACCGTCGTGTGTAATCTTCTTGCCCGGGACAGGTCTGCCTTTTTTATCCGTGCCCAAAGCTCATGATATTTCCAGCTTGTTTCCATATCATACAAAGCTGATAAGGTTTCCATAATTTCCTGTTTTTCATCGCCCCATACTTTTTGCATTTCATCCCAATTTGAAGAGCTTTTTGATGGTGTTGATATATAAAGTTCCAGCCATCTGTTTAATGCGTTCGAAAAGCTTCCGAACAAAAGCTCCGAGTCAGGTTTCCCTTGTTGTTTATCATCATCCAAATAATGTGTTGATATATCGAGGCGTAATAGTTTGCTCAGTTGTACAATGGCATTTAAGATTGAGTCGTGAGGGATTTTTTGTATTTGTTTCCAAACCTCGAGCTGAATTCCAGGAAAAACAAGTAGCTCGTTTACAAGCCCATGAGCTTCTTCAACCTTTATTAGTCTTTTTTGTTCTTCTATATTTGCATTTATTTCTGCAGTAAGTTTATCTTTTAATCTTCTCTGTAAAAATTTCGTTTCCTTTACTGTTTTTATTGCACCTTGTGCATCGCCGGCAAGGGCTTGTTGTATGACGCCTTCTCGTGTCCTCCTGTACTGATGACTTCCAACTGCCAGTGCCCCCAATCCACCTGCGGCACCTAGGGCTGCCATGATCCCAAGAGCATATTCAAAAAGATACTGTATAGTTTCGGGTAAATTCATCGGACGTGTACCAACAGCAAAGTTTGTTTCGGCAGGATAATAGAAATCGGCAGAGTACCCATATTGGTCTGTATATGTAAACTTCATCATCATGGTATTTTTTGATGTGCTTGAAGGTGTACAACTGAATGCAACGTCGTATGCCTGCGAATTGCCCAATCGTGTACAATCTCTCAGTGTAGTTTTAAAACCAAACGACCTCCAGTTCTTTTGTTCAAACTGCAAAGCTGCCGTGCTTGAATCTATTCCCTCAGGAAGCGCTGCTGCAACTAAAACATCTCCATCCTTTATGGTCCCTCCCCATTGCTGGGAGAGTGCTCCCAAATCAACATCTTTCCCATTCATCTGCATTGAATGTATTTGTAATCCCGCATTAAAGTTATATATCTTTAAATCTGATTGAACGGTCGCAGAATTCCCTGCAGCATCAGTAGCACTCACCTCTGGAATATACCCACCAACTGGTGGCACATAGGGAACAGTTAATGCTCCGTCAGGACCAACCGAAATAGGTGTTTTGTTTTGAGAACCAACCATACCAAATTGTGCACTCGCTATAGGAGAACTATCTATAACTGATCCCGTAAGGAGTCCTGGTGGAGTATTTGGGGTAATACTAACAACCGGGGGAACAGTATCAAAAGCTACTTGAAATGTAAATGGTTCCTGCTGTGGTGGACTACAAACAGTTGTATCTTTTGCATCGCACTCCACTGAGGTGACAGTAACAGTAAGTAGTCCGTCTTCTCCGTTCCGGCTCACCTTAACATCAAATGGTGTTATTCCATTTTCTCTCTGTTCTCTTGTCTGTTTTGTAAAACTTGAGGCAACGTGATCGGCACATGGGCCGCCACCGGCATCAACACAATCTGTTCTTACTACTACATTTGTTTTTCTGGAACCATTTGTTGCTGAATTATTTGTAAAAGAAGCTTTCACATCTGGTTGATTTGAATAAATTGGAGAACTTGACGGAGGCACATTTACCGGATCAAGCGTGCTTGGTAAAACGGCTGGTGTTGGTGAGCACCCCGCCGTTAGTGCAACAAGAAAAATGAGCGCCGGAATAATATATTGCCATTTTATCGACATTTTTCTCCCTCTATTTTCGGGGTGCCCAGTAGTTGCCATAATATAGCGGCATTATAACAAAAACTATAGGTAACTTCAAGCGTATGTATATTTATCGCGCAATATGAAGTATCAGTTATAATAAATACGTATCTCGTATATATTTATCTGGAAATAGTCTTTGCTATAAGATTAGTTGAGTCTAATGCTTTTACCGATTGGGACTATTTGCTTCCTCCCTCAGCTTTTCACTGAGCATCATTTTAAGAAGGGATTGATAGGGAACGTCTTTTTTATTAGCTACAATTTTTAATCTGTTAATCATGTCGATAGGTAATCGGATAGTAATGGGTTTTGAGGTTTTTTTTAAAGATGAAAGGTTTAGTTTAACAGGCTGATTACTATCAAAATAATTCACCGTATCATGAGTTGCCCAAAAATCCCTTTCTTCGTCCTCATTATTAAATTTAGGTATTGGTTTAAGCGTTTTCATACATTTTCCTTTCTATTTTACTTTGATTTCTTGCGGAAATCACTCGGATTTTACCTTGTCTTAAGGTAAAGACAACTGTTAACAGTCTGTATTCGTCAGTTTTTCCATAAGCCACCAATCTCGTCTCAACTTTTGAATGTCTCCTATCCTCGAAAATGATGAGCGGCTCATTAAAAAAGATCTGCTCCGCTTCTTCATTTGTGACCTTGTTTTTTTTCCAATTCTTGTTATGGTTCCCCTTATCCCAGTCAAACGAACTTAGTTTTATTCTTGATAAATCGACTATTTCAGCCATCTTGTATTTAATCATACAATACATAATCTAATACGTCAAGAGGATAATTTTCTTCTTATAAGCGGACTATTTTCTTTATCATCTTTATCCCCACAAGCGAGAGGGAAGAAAGGGCAATGAATATGAGGTATGTCGGAATCGACACGGTTGGGATCCTAAACCATGAAACAAACAATGGAATGCGGAGAATAATAAATTGAGTCACAAACGGGAATCCAAAAGAAACCAGAAGTAATGGGGAAAAGAGCTTTTGAATATTTTTATGTAAGGGATGATGGGTTA
>PFLF01000052.1:8224-9156 GCA_002784505.1 Candidatus Roizmanbacteria bacterium CG_4_10_14_0_8_um_filter_39_9 | reverse complement strand
GATCCTTGCAGCATCTGCCTCATGGCAAAGCCAGCCTCTTCTTGTTATAGCAATCGGCTATTTGGCCTATTATCTTTTTGATACATTTTGGAGAAACAAAGATCAGGCTCATCAATATAAACCTGTAACTCTATTTAACTCAATCATCTCAATACTCCTGATTCTGGCCATTCCCTACCTGTACAATCTAACTGTCTTTGGGGTTTGGAGTCCGTGGACAAAACTGCAGAATATCTGGACGCAGTATTACGGTTTTGGCATCCAAAATATAAGTATATTTAAGTTGTACGAGCAGTTTTTCGATCTGAACATGGGACTGTTCTGGTATAGTCCGGTTATTTTTATCATTGGGCTCGCTACCGCAGTCCATCTGATTATTCAAAAAAAGGCACAAACTATTTTTATTTTGTCTTTATTCGTCGCTACTGCCTTTTTTTATCAGACAAACCCCGCATGGCATTACGGGACGGCAGGATTTGGACCCACTCGCCACATTCTCTTCTTTCTGCCTCTTCTAATTTATTTTTTTATTCACCAAAAATACAACCATATGAAAAATGCGATTCTCATCACTTCAATATGGATGATTTCTCAAGGATATATCCTCTATTTTAATGGTTTCCTATGCCCTAATTTTTTAAATGTGCTGCAACACTCTCCATTTTCAAACTACATACTCTCAAATTACCCCACTCTCTACAATCCAACCCCTGAAATATTTATTGACCGGACAAATCATACCGATCTGGACCACCCAACAACAGCGGTATATAAAGTTAATGGTATCTGCAAAAAAGCATATGTGCTAATACAGGATAAGGAGAAAGTAATGCAGGATTGTGGATATATTCCCCAAACTTATGCAGGAAAATTCACGTCTAACATGATAGCAGAAACTGATAGGGTTTACTCGTACACAGGTTTCTATATTA
>PFLF01000052.1:0-8127 GCA_002784505.1 Candidatus Roizmanbacteria bacterium CG_4_10_14_0_8_um_filter_39_9 | reverse complement strand
CTTACCGGATGGGACAATTTACACCCTGAATTCAATTTTGGGTTAAATATTTATCGTTCAATTTTTAGCGTGTGGCAAGAATACCAGGGGCTTGGACTACTGGCAGGCATGGCTCATGCATCCGATCTTCCCCGGCAACTTTTTCTACTTCTCACTTCATTTGTTCTTCCTTCGTCATCGTTAAGATATGTGTTTCATTTCCTTATGCTGCTTGTGGGCACGCTTGGAATTTATACTTTTATTGAGGGATTTTTTCTTCGACATAAAGATGAAGATTTAAGGCAAAAAACAGCGTTTCTTGGCGCGCTATTTTACCTGCTGAATCTGGGAACGATCCAGTATTTTTTTGTTCCTTTTGAGCCATATAGCACATTCTGGGGATTTTTCCCTTGGGAGCTTTTTGTATTTTTCAAACTATTAAATCACCCTAGTAAAAAAAACGTTATTATATTTACTCTTGTTAATTTTCTTGCGGTTCCCCAAGCATATGTTCAAACCCTGTTTCTTGTCTATCTCCTCTGTCTGGGGTCAATAATTGTCGGTGATATCGTCCTACATAAATCACTTATCCATATGAGATCATACCTCAAGTTGCTTCTTATCATTTTTTGTGTAAATGCATTTTGGCTTATTCCAAACGCATACTTTACTTTCAAAAACGTATTGGTCACTCAGCAGGCTATGAATAATCAGATGAACAATGAACGTTTTTTTCAAATTAATAAAAAACGAGGTACCATCCAAGATTTTGCACTTCTTAAAGAATTTTATTTCGATTTCATAAATTCAGAAACTAATTCAAAAGACCTCGGATATATGATGCAACCATGGCGTGACCATTATAAATCTCAAACGGTTACCTTTGTAGGATATGCGTTATTTGTCGTCGTAATATTTGGCCTCTTTGGGAGAAATAAGAACAATAAATATTTATGGGGTATTTTTGCCCTCGCTTGCCTCGCATTTCTTTCAGATACACCACTTTTTGCGGATTTGAATAATATAATACGCTCCATTCCCCTCATAAATCAGATTTTTCGTAATCCTTTTACAAAATTTATCGTTCCAACGGTCTTTGTCTTTTCAGTCTTTTTTTCTGCTGGTGTAAGCACACTTGTTGACGGGAAAATCCTCAGAAATCATCGCAAAACCTCAAATATATTCCTCTCTATTTTATTTGTCTGTATTGTCGTTATGGGATATCCCATTTTCAGAGGATACCTTTTTTATAGTAAATCTCGGCTCGTGATTCCAGACAAATACTTCAAACTGTTTAATTATTTTGCCTCGCAAGATAAGAACGCCCGAATCATGAATATGCCTCAAGATAGCTATTGGGGTTGGGGTAGCTATAGATGGGGGGCAATAGGGTCAGGATTTCTTTGGTATGGGATAGAGCAGCCGATTATGGACCGAGCTTTTGACGTTTGGAGTAAGCCACTTGAGGGTTATTATTGGGAACTAAATTACGCACTAAAAAAACAAGACATAGGGTTATTTAATCAGGTCCTTCAAAAATACAACATCAAATATATTATTTTTGATGAATCATATATTCCTTCGGACTCCATGCCTTTAAAGTTTTTATTAAAGCAGGAAGGAAACATGCTTTTCAATAATACTACAGTTCAAAAAAAATTTGAGGTTGACGGAATAAGAGTATATGAAATATCGCCTGGGATTGAGTCGATAAATAATATTGTTCTTATCGATAAATTACCGTCCGTTGATATTAGTAATTCATTTGATAATATAGACACGGCATTTAGCACTCTTGGCATATATAAAAGCCCTGTTGAACACGATAAAGCTGAATATGTGTTTCCTTTTCAGTCTTTATTTACCAACAGACCTCAAATTGATTCATCAATACAAATTACCGAAGATGACAAGTCATATAATATTATGACTCCTTTATTGCCCGGAAATTATAACATTCAAATACCCTCGTCAATTAACCAGAATGAAAAAACACAACCCGTAAACATATATGCTAAAAAAGACAAAGAAACTCTCACCTTGTTGTTTAAAGAAGTGAACCCCAGAATATTTATCAACACCACAGAACTAAAAGAAAAACAATACGCGATTACTACTGAATTTCAGGTTAAAGGTAATGTGTTTATAGTGGATATCAACAATAAAGATTTTTTTCCGATACACAGCCTAAAAAATCAACTTGTACTGATCGGAAGCGCTTATTTAGACAAAGATTCGTTACCGAATGAGGTAAATATATATTCTGTAGAACAAGGATCTCATAAACAGATTGGGTTTAATGATTTTTCCGCTACCACTGTATGTAATAAACAATTAAGTGATGAGGCGCCTCCGGCTGAAGTATCGGCAAGTTCTGGACTTATTTTAAAGGCTAAATCGCACGCAGTATGTGCGACCTATCAAGCAAGTTTAAAAGGCATTTCATCAACCTCATTAAATCATCTTTCATTTTCATATAACTCATCTCAAAATGAACTTCCACACTATTGCTACTTTAATTCCATTGAAAATACATGCCTAAATGACAATATAATACCTAGGTCTGGGTTTTCTCAACAGGAGAAAGGATTCTCTGAATATTTTGAATCAAACAGCGTAGATTCAAGCGGCTATCTGACTATGATTGTAGATCCGGGAGATAATGCTATAGCTAACCATAACGGAAAAATTCAATACAACAATATTCAATTTGCATCCTATCCTCTGATCGCCAGCGCTACTATCACCTCCGAACAACTGAACCACCTCTCAAGTTTATCATGGCAAAATATTGATATACCGGCTCAATCTGAGATGATTGTTCAGTTTCCCAAGCTTTCCAATTCCAAAGCAATAAACGGCATCATTTCTCAATCTCTCTATAAAAAAAGCGGATTTGATCACAATAAGCTTCTTGAGGGGGAAACCAATATCTCCGAAAGGGATGAAAACGGCGTAAAATCTTTACGTCTTTTGTCCGAGGATAATTTTCTCAATTTTTGGATTAATCTTCCTGAATGGGACAACGGCAATAGCTATCTTATTTCAACTGATATGAGAAGATTGAGTGGTATGCGGCCCATTGTGAACATATCCAGTATGAGTAATAAATATAAATATGTAAATACGTTTGTTCCTGCAAAGAATACTTTGACAAAAAATTATTACCTCATAGGCCCGAATACTGAGTTTGATAAGGGCTTACAAATACTGTTTAACGCAAGTTCGTTTAATCAAATACCTACTGTTTTTGAGATTAAAGATGTGTCAATAACTCCCCTGCCCTATTCATTTCTTTCTCAAATTAAGCTGCAAAAAGCTGATGTAAACCCAATCATAAATGGCACTATTCCAATAGTATCCATAAAAAGTAATGTTCCCAGATATGATGTACAAACTGATTATGAGACAAAGTCTACGATTGTCCTTATGCAAAGCTTTCATGAGGGATGGATTGCCTATGAAGTTTATGAGAATAATACCTTTGCTCAGTTATTTCCGTCTATGAACGGGCGTGAAATAAAAGAACATATTCTTATCAACAATTGGGCAAATGGATGGGAACTTTCTCCCAGGAAACACAATGTAGTTATCATCTTCTGGCCGCAATACTTGGAATTTATTGGGTTTGGATTGTTGGGACTGACTTTGTTAGGAATTTTGACTTATAGACAAAGGGAATAATCAGACGGTAAGCCGCCTAACTTCGTAGGTTAAGCGGGCACAAGAAGTGGAAATATTTATGTGTTGAAAGAAGAACTGAACTATTTTTGATATATCACTACCCCTTCACGCTTCACATCAGCAAATATTGACCATGGTTTAGACTTTTCAAATTCTTTTTTTGTAAGACCAAAAACATTTATATCGTGTTTTTTTACCAGTCCTTCTCTTAGTTTGTATAACTCATCAAACCTTTTATCTTGCTTGGTTTTATAATCTGCAATCGCTAAAAGGTCAATATCGCTCCACTCCGTTGCTTCTCCCCGAGCAAATGAACCAAACAAAATAACAGACTCAGGATTAATAGTCTTTTTGAGTCTTTGAATATATTGTTTTATTTCGTTTTGAATTTTGTTTGCACCCATAGATATACCTTTTGAGCCATTCGTAAGAGTGGCTCAACTGAATCTTTTGTTGGATAATACTGAATGCTCAAGTCTGTATAGCGCACTCTTGTGTATAATTTTGATAACTCCTCTACTGGGATATTGCCGACTTCTTTCAAATCAAGACCTGCATCTTTTGCCAATTCTTCAATCGTGTGAATCCGTCTTGGTGGCTTGCTCTTTTTTTCAACGATATATCCCTTCATAATTTTTTCAACTGCCTGTTGTGCAAAAAGAACAGCACCTCTGTATCTTTTTACTTTCCACATATAGTTCATATCTTCAAAGTCTTCTTTCGCCAAATCAACCCACAGTTGAGCTTCTTTCTTCATAGTTGGGCTAATTATAACATAATCTGTCTTTCTCCTCTTCGGCCCCAAGTTAACAGATCACGTAATGGTTAATAATTGAGCAAATGGATGGGCGCTTCGCCAAGGCTCCGCGCCCCAGGGGCAAAATATTGTCATAGTTTTCTGGCCGCAGTATCTGCAGTTTATTGGGTTTAGGTTGCTTGTTTTATGTCTTATCTGTATTGTCTTTATTCCAAAAAAAACGAACTAAATGATCTTTTTGTTGTCTAGAGGGATAGACAAGGGGTTTAAACAATCGTATCAATAAGAGATTTTATCTGCGCTTTAAAAGCAGGAAGATCCTCGATTATAGTATCCCATACTAAATTTAAATCTACCCCAAAGTACTCATGAATAATGATATTTCGCATCGCAATAGTCTTATCCCACGCAATGCTTGGATGAGATTTGATAAAATCGCCATTGAGATTATTTGCTGCCTCACCGATAATGCTAAAATTGTGAAGTACGGCGTCTCTCGTCTTGCGCGAGGCAATGAATACTTCCTTTGTAGGAGTGTCTTTCACAAAATCTTCAATAGCTGCGATTGAATCAAGAATATGAGTAAGAAAAAGCGTATTATCTTTTTTCATAGAGTACTTTTTGATCCGCCAGAATATATTTCTTTAAAAGCGGACTCAAACCGTTATAAGTAACTACATCGACTGACTTACATAGTATTTTTTCTAAGTCAAGCTTCATTCCAGCAAGATCGAAAAGTGTCATTCTTTCAGGAGGATCGATAAGAACATCTACATCGCTATCAACTGTCGCCTCTCCCCTTGCATATGATCCAAAAAGAGATGCTTTTTTGATATGGTATTTTTGAAAAACAGACACAGTACCGGAAAAATCTATGTTCATATCATAATTATAGCATGTTACAAAATAATGGCGCTATTTTTGCCACGGCACCTGCCCGGCCGATCAGGCAGGTCTGGAGTTTGTGGGGTTTGGGTTGCTTGTTTTATGTCTTATCTGTATTGTCTTTATTCCAAAAAAACCATCTAAATGCTCTGTGCGATACTTTGCATTGTTACAACGCCCTAGTACACCTCCGAAGTGTACATTTTGCTTTCATGCCAATCTAAAGCTGTCTTTTCTTTATCATTAATTTTTAAGAAGTTCTTCTATTTGGGCTTTTGTATGAGGCAGGTCTTTGGTAACTATTTCCCAAATTTGTTTTATATCAACTGAGGCATAATCATGGATGATAATATTACGGACACCTTTCATTTTTCTCCACTCAATTTGTGCATGAGCCTTAAGATAGTCATCGGGTAGCTTTGATACCGCCTCTCCAATAATTTCCAGCCGCCTTAGTACTGCATCCTGCCAATGAATTTCATTTTCAAATGTTTCGTAGGACATATCTTTAATATATCCGGCAATTTTATGTATGGAATCAATAACATCCTCAAGATAAACACGAGTATCTTTTTTCATGCCGTATTTTTTTGATATATAAGCACTTGCTCGGGGAAAATATATTTCCTTAGTGCTGGTTTAACAAGATGATATTCAACCAAATCAACTTTTTTATGAAGTGTTCTCTCTAAATCTTCCTGCAGGTCCATGCGTACACCAATATACGCAAATCCATGTATATTTTTCGGCATTTCAACTAAAAAATCTATATCGCTTGTCTTTTTTTCTTCACCTCGTACTACGGAGCCAAATAGGGAGGCGCGGCCTATGCCGTATTTTTCAAAAATGGGGGCAACTTGTTGTTTAATAGATGAAATGGACATAACCAGATTATAACATCTCTCATGGAAAGAAAGTCAATAAACCGGTCAAATGACGGAGACCAGGGAGGAGCAGATTTTTTGGATCGTCTTCATCCCAAAAAAACTATTTAAATGTTCTGTGCGATATTTTGTATCGTCACAACGCCCTAGTACACCTCCGAAGTGTACATTTTGCTTTCATATAAGTTCTCCGTAATTTCTTTTTGTTTCATTGACATATTCATTTATTGTTTTGGTCTTTGGCTATGAGCTACCGCTCTTGGCCTCAATCTTCATGGCCGTTTCTGCAAAGCCAACAAGGACCAGGGCAATATCCAAGACTTCCTCAAGCTTTAAATCAACGTTGTAGTCCTCTTTGAGAATCTGCCTGAGCTCAAGTAGTACTTTTGGCTCACCATAGGCTTCTTTCGGCGTAAAGCCGCGATTTAATGTCACGTAACTGATTGAAAAAGGTTTGGGGTGAGATTTTGAGTTCATTACGAAAGTAGCCCTCGACGAGTTCTTCCAGTTCTGGGGACCGCATAAACACAAAGACGGCTTTGCGGGGATTGGACCGGTCGATATCCTGGATAGGAAATTGGAGAGAAATGGTCGTAGCTAGGGCTAAGTCACTGGTTACGTAAGTATCGGGAGATGTTTGCTGATTCATAGTAATTTATTTGAGAACTACGATCAGTTTAGGGAAGGTACGCTGTCCATCTCAATAAACTTTGTGGTTGTTTATGTTTACTTTTGGAGACAAGGAGTAATAATTGTCTGGTAAGAAGAGGTCGATTTTGGTAAACTTAGCAAGAACTATGAATAAACAACTCGAACAAATAAAGCAGATTGTAAGTTTATTTGCCGATTCGCCTATCAATCAAGATTTTCTCGTAAGACTGAAGGAAGATGAATTCTTAACCAGAGATGAGAATCCGTATTCACACTTCTGCGTTTATTTTGCCGCCTTTGATGCCAATTCTAAAAAAGTATTCATTGGCCACCATAAGAAGTCAGGTTTGTGGTTATTTAACGGTAGGCATATCGACAAAGGTGAAACTCCAGAGGAATCATTAGAACGAGAAATTGGAGAAGAATGGGGTGTGACGGTACCTCTTGAGAGTATTGGAGAACCGAAGCTTTTAACAATTACTCCAATCAACAATCCAGTAAAACAAAAATGTACAAAACATTTTGACATTTGGTATTTTGTGCCACTCTCAGAAAACAAATTTACTCCTGACCAATCGTTATTAGATACAGAGTTTCATACTACCGGCTGGAAAAGTATTGATGAAGCTAGGGCTTTAATAACAGACCCAAATACCCTTACTGCAGTTGATAAATTCGAAGCTTTATTTAATATCAAATAACAATGCCACCAAAGACTTTTTATATCGGAATAAAAGGATTAATAGTTAAAGACAACAAGGTTTTAGTTCTTAAAAATATGGACCAATCCGGGAAGTATTATTGGGACATCCCTGGTGGAAGAATGGGCGAAGGAGAGGAAATTCAACAAACATTAAACCGTGAGCTAACAGAGGAGATCCTGACGATAAAAGGCATACATATTCTCGATTTTGTCCAGGTCTACAAACTCCCCCAAAATCTTAAAGATGGTAACGGGTTAATGCTTCTTTTCTACAGAGTTGAAGCAGAGATTGACACGGTCGAGATAAGTGATGAACATGTAGATTATCGTTGGGTTGGAGTAAATGACATTGAAAGCTTAAATAGTAATGAAACATATATTAGCGATGGTTATAAGAAAGCTATTGAGTTAGCTTTAGGGATTTAAATATGCCAAATTCAGATCAAAAAACTCATTGGAACGAAATACATGATAAGGGAGCAATGCAAAAATATGCAAACGACCCAACGAAGTTTGCCCAGGAGGTTATTGGTGTATTCCCTCCTCAGTGTAAAGTTTTAGAACTCGGGTGTGGTTTGGGAAAC
>PFLF01000002.1:700-3455 GCA_002784505.1 Candidatus Roizmanbacteria bacterium CG_4_10_14_0_8_um_filter_39_9 | reverse complement strand
CCCGAGAAGTATAAGAGCATTATCCGTCATATTAAACTCATTAAATTCGTGTTGAATAAATTTTTTTGAAAATGGGGTAAAACCTTCTCGCTCCGCTGTTTTTTTGTACACTTGCCAGAACTCATTGAAAATTAATGATTGATCATTCACTGAATGTTGATCATTAATCATTGAATATTTCTCAATTATAACTCCTTCTTTTTCAGCCTTCCGGATTGAATAGCGTGTAGTCTTTCGCATCTCTGCAAGCAACTGTTCTTCCGGTTTGGTTATGTCAAGTTCCCACACCCGCTCTGCATGCATGTAAATGGGCGACGTCCTGAATCCGAGATCGGAAAAAATCGCCCTGTTATCTTTTGAATCATGCAGTATCGGCGCAATACGTATAAACGAAAAGTCTTCAACCCTTGCAATGTGTATCAGATAGTTTTGTAATTGTTGAATAACCTGTTTTGTGATTTGATATTGATTTGTGATTTGAAATTTGTCATTTGTCATTTTTATCATTGGTCCATGCGGTACAAAAAGCATATTGCCCCGTTTTGCTTTTATTTTGATTACCTGAGCGGTTGCAATAAGGTTATTTTTCGACTGGATTCCCTCCTTCGAGGGAATGACAAAGTCATACAATCCTAAACGCAATATTTCGTATCCTAATTTTTCCTGCAAACTCCCCCACTCCCAGGACTGGAGAAAGGAGGGAGAACCGTAGTTGTTGAGAAATGAAGTCCAATCGATTTGGTTTGCTATCGGTTGTATGTTCATAATATTCAATGTTCAATTTTCAATAACCAGTGAATTTTTAATGAATCAATGATCATTTACTGAACATTGGATATTGATCATTTTAATTATTTTATTTGCCTCTTCGACTGTAACCAAAGTTGGCAGGTTGATTATACTTCGGCAAACATCTTCTGCAACCGGACAACTCCCCACATGGTATCCAACTTTTCCTAGGTCAAGTCCACGGGGCGCAACTGCCTGAGTATACCAAGTGCCTAGAAATATATTTTGGACTGCCAATTTTTTAACAAGCATGTCTCTATTTTCAATCAATAAGGGAAATCTACATAATGCGGTATCCTTGGGAATTGATGGCATAACTCCGACACAGGAAGAATATATATTACAGACTATTTTTCTTTGTTCCTGCATATGCGGATATTTTTCAAGCTGAAAAGTAAGTAATTTTGCAAGGCAGTTAGGATATTTCAACTCAAGATATGGGTCGTATTCCCCCGCTTTTTCTTTAACTGATATTTCGGCTACCATAAGCCTCAAGATTGTGACACTTTTATGAATTATTTTTCCAATAGATAAAAAGCTATAGGTATATCTAATCAGTAATGCAAGTGGTTTATAGCACAATAATTGGAAGATAAACCATAGTGACGGATAGGGCAAGTTAGCCTCAACTGCTCCGAGCGAGTCATGCAGGGATTTGTTTGAAGTTATCAGTGCGCAGCCGAAGACCGAGGATAACGCTTTGGATCGTCCAAAGGAGAGAGTTAGCACCTGGTTATCACTCAATTTTTCTTTCTGCCAGAAAACCGGATCAAACCCATGCGCAAGATCCTCAATTACAAACATATTGTGACTTTTAGCAAGTTCCAAGACCTTGTTTCTATTTTTTGGGATCATACCAAACGTATGCTGGAGAATGAGTACTTTTGTTTGCGGGGTTATTTTGTTTTGTAACGATGCGAGGTCCATTGAATAGCTATTTTTTTCAATATCAACGTAAACAGGTTTAAATCCGAGCGCACGTATAGGCAGTACCACCGCTTCACAGGTAAATGCCTGAACAATAATTTCAGATGTTGGAGGAAGGTTTAATGCCTGCAGGATTAGTTTAATTCCTGCACGGCCAGACATGAGGAGTATTGCCTTCGAGGATGGAAATAGGGACTCAAGCTGTTTTTTTGCTTTGAGGATTGCATCTCCCATTCTCCAAGTCCATGGGGAAAAAAGAGTTATAAGGCTTAGTATGGCGTCATTCCCGTCCTCATTTGGCCCAAAGTCAGTTGATATCATAAGTTTTCATTTTTAAAATGTATTGGGGGCTAAATTTTCCTTCAAAAACAATAACCGTTGTATTCCCTGCAATTTTTTTTAATGCTTCAAATAATGGGGACTCCGCTGCAAAATAACGGACGACATTATTTTGTTTTTCCATAAAATCATTGTCTGTTGTGTATAACACAACTCCCGCATCTGATAATTTATTGGTAATTTCTGTATAGGAGTCTGTCTTTTGATCCCCCAGTTCAATGATGCCCCTTGAGACAATTATTTTGTTTTGATATTCGTATTTGGAAAGGGTGTCGATGGCAAAAAGAAAGCTTTTAAGATTTGTGTTGTATGAATTATCAATTATGAAACAACCGCGATATCCCTTGGTTGGAGAATGTGAAACAGATTCATTTATAATCTTATCAATCCCCTTCTTGATTGCTGTATCATTCATACCAAATAAACGTGCGAGTTTTATGCAGGGAATGAGATTTGATACAAAAACATTCTTTCTTACTTTGTCATCCAGAAGTGGATCATGATCGTTCTGGGAGAACAGTACAATTTGTCCTCTGACTCCTTTTTGGAGTTTTTCCAAATAACCCGTATCCTTATTCACAAAAGCAGTCCCCGTTTTCGGCAATGATTCAAGAAGCTCCCGTTTTGTCTCAACCAAATTCTGGACAGATCCGAAAAGAGCAACGTGTTGATTCCCTATAGCGGTTAAAATTGCGAAGGA
>PFLF01000002.1:0-404 GCA_002784505.1 Candidatus Roizmanbacteria bacterium CG_4_10_14_0_8_um_filter_39_9 | reverse complement strand
GTACTTGGGTAAAGCCAATTGCGGGAAATGTGAGGATAAAGGAAATAAATGGGCTCAGGACAAATAATAGAATATAGACAGGAAGAGAAGGAGGAAGATAGATCAATATAAGAAGGGTTAGTATAAATGTATATATACAGATGATGACATTACGCGGTGTTTTCCCTGGAAGTCGCGGCGTTCTCCAAATAAAAACGGACACACCACCATTTTCCCTTATATATGTCATAAATCGATCCAGCCGGTATTCCTTAATTTGCCACAAGTAGGTATAGTCGAGAATTTTAACTGTGTAAATCAAAATTAAAGTCAAAACTAACGAAATAGTCATATGAATAAATTCATAGCACTAAATACTAAGTTGGGATGTTTGAGAGGCAGGCCGTGAGTGGTGTTGGGAATAA
>PFLF01000050.1 GCA_002784505.1 Candidatus Roizmanbacteria bacterium CG_4_10_14_0_8_um_filter_39_9 | reverse complement strand
AGTTCACCGAGATCAGTTAGCAATGTTTGATGGCATTTTATGATACCTCGCAGCTCTGCTGCGGGGTAGTTCATTATGGCTCCAAATGAAGAAGCGGCAAAATGAAAAGGTGTTACGACAATCTAAATTTATATATTATTGGCTACGTGATTATTATTGGAAATAAGTTTCAAATTATGTAATTTTCGTTTCGACGTTTCAGGTTGAATCTGAACGGGTCAAGGACTAGAATGCTAATATGAAAAAGAAGGTTGGTATTTTGGTACTGTTATGTGTCGGATTCGGCATCTTCCTGATCATTCGCTATTTTATATTGGAAAGTCAAAACATCTACGGCAAAGTTAAAATTGTCTCCTCCCCCGTTGCCAGTATTTTCATCAATAACGTGGCAACAAGCAAGGTTCCATACGAGGACAAGCTGAAGGCTGGCGAATATTTGCTTAAACTGATTCCTGAAGAAAATGCGACCGATACCGCTTCATGGCAGCGCAAAATCAAAGTTTACAAGAACACGCTTACCTACGTTAACGCAGAATTGGGAAGTACCGATATTTCAACAGCAGCCGACGTATTAAGCGTTACGAAGATGGATCGGATGGGAAAAAACGACACCGGAGAACTTGCCATTGAAACTGAGCCCAACGGCGCCATCATTTACGTTGATAATGATGAAAAGGGAGTTTCATCAATAATTGTTGCGGATATTCCAAAAGGAGATCACGAACTATCGGTTTTTATGCCGGGTTTTTTCAGAAGAACACAGAAGATAAATATAACTTCTGGATACCGAATCAATGCATTTATTAAACTCGCGGCAGATAAGACGCAGCCTTCTACGTTTCAACTTGATGATTCAAAGATTGCGACTCCCGAGGCAACGCAGACAAACACCGGCAAGCAAATGATTCTTATCAAAGATACACCGACCGGCTGGCTCCGGGTACGGGAAGACTCAACGATAAATGCCTCAGAGTCAGGGAGAGTCAATCCGGGACAGAAATTTGAGCTTTTGGAAGAAAAAACCGGGTGGTACAAGATTGAGTTTGAAAAAAATAAAACCGGGTGGGTTTCTTCCGAATACTGCACAAAAGAATAACTATTTCTTCCAAACGACTTTATTATAAAGAACGTAAGAATAGGGAATGATAATGAAAGAAATGATGCCTATCTTATATACAATCCACGATGACAGAGAGACTCCCGGCAATAAGGCAAATATTTTATCACCCATGAATGTGAGAAGTAGGTAGAGCCCCCCTCCTTGAATAAGAACGGAGCCGAGAGAAACGAGATTAAATAATAATAATTTTTGAGCGTATGCAATAAAACCCCCTTCAATTTTTTTGTGTCGGAAACTCCAGAAATTATTGATAAAAAAGTTAAAGATAATTGCCACCTCGGCACTGAGCATGTTGGCACTGGCTTTTGGAATTTTCAATGAGTTGATAAAGGCATATGCAAAGCTAAAGTCGACAACAAATCCTAAAAGGCCTACAATAATGAATTTGATAAATGAAGAGTGCGAGAGTACATACCAAAAGGTTTGAAAAATATACTGAATTGAATTTATTTTGGATACTCCCGCCTTACGGTCCACAAAGTTTATGGGTACTTCAGATACTCGGGCCCCTTTTGAGATTGCATGGTCAAGTAGTGCCACCTGGAATACATATCCCGAATAAGTGTTCACATATGCAAGCGAGTCTTTGATAATCCAAGCCTTGATAGCTCTGAATCCGGAAGTCCAATCGGTAATTTTAAGCCGCATAAATCCGAGCCTCACAAATAGATTTGCACCAATTGAAAAAATCTTCCGATCTATACCCCAATCCTGCGGGATTGAACCGCCCTTTATATAGCGTGATCCAATAACAAAATCAGCGCCCTTCTCAATTTGTTTTAGGAATGCCGGAAGTGTTGTCGGGTCATGGGAATGATCTGCATCCATTTCAAAAAGGACAAAAGGCTGCAGTTTTTCAATTGCTATTTTAAATCCTTCAATATATGCTTTTCCCAAACCTTCCTTTTTTGTACGGATTAAATGGAGATGCGGGAAGGAAGGAATAAGGGACTCGACAAGCTCCGTGGTTCCATCTGGGGAATCACTATCAACAATAACAACATCAACCATCCAGTTTGGAAGAGCGGAAACATTTTTGAATATTCCCTCCACAAGCGATTTGATATTATCTTTTTCGTTATAGGTGGGGATGATGATTGTCGCCTTTTTCATAAAAAGCGTTCTTTGAAATAAGTAATCGTTTTTTGCAAACCGTCATCAAGTGTTACCTGTGGTTTCCACCCGAGAAGTTTTTTTGCTTTTGAAATATCGGGCTTTCGTTTTTGAGGATCATCTCCGTCGATTGCATTAAATACGATTTTTGATGAGGAGCCGGTCAAGGCAATGATTTTATTTGCCAGATCAATCATATTCATTTCATTTGGATTACCTATATTTATAATTTCTCCCGCAATGTTCGGGGTTACCCCGAGTGAAGTGAGCCCTTGTACCATATCTGAAACATAACAAAAAGATCGCGTTTGTTTTCCATTGCTATAAATGGTTACTGGCTGCCCTTGAAGCGACTGCATGATGAAGTTTGAGACAACCCGCCCGTCATTTTGTTCCATATTCGGGCCATAGGTATTAAAAATTCGTGCAATTCTTACATCTAGTTTATGTGTTCGGTAATAAGTCATAACCAAGCTTTCGGCAAATCGTTTTCCCTCATCATAGCAAGATCGTACTCCGACCGGATTGACATTGCCCCAATAGCTTTCAGTTTGGGGGTGCTCCAATGGATCTCCGTATACTTCTGAGGTCGATGAGATAACAAATATTTTACTTCCTGATTTTTTCATAAAATCAAGAACATGCTTTGTCCCTATCGAATTTACCATGAGAGTTTCAAGAGGAAATTTTTTATACTGGACCGGTGATGCAGGGGAGGCAAGGTGAAAAATTATGTCAAACGTACCGGTAATTCTCTCCATATCCATGGTTACCACATCATCTTGGATATAGGTAAAATTATTATTTGCTTTTAGAATCTCAATATTTATTGAGCTCCCGGTAAGAAGATTATCAACTCCCACAACAGAGTTCCCCGCATCTAATAATGATTGGGCAAGATTTGAGCCGATGAAGCCGGCAACTCCGGTAATCAGAATGCGCATAATTATTTCATTGTGTAACAGGCACTCTACCTGTCGAATAGTACGTAAATCCCAATTTTTTCATCACCTCAGGAAGATAAATATTTCTTCCGTCAATAATCACGGGTTTTTTCATAATTGATTTTATCTTGTCCAAATCGATATGTTTGAACTCATTCCAATCGGTAAGAATAGCTATTGCGTCACACCCTGTAGCTGCTTCATAAGGATCTTTTGAGTAAATAAGCTTATCACCGAATATCTTTTTCACATTGCCAAAAGCTTCTTGGTCATACACCTTTACCGCATATCCTTTATCGAGAAGTGCATGAAGAATATCAATTGACGGTGCAAAGCGGATGTCATCGGTGTTTGGTTTAAATGCGAGCCCCCAGACTCCGATTGTTTTTCCCCCGCTGTATTTGATAATTTTGTTCAAAAAGTTCATCCGTGCCTCCTGGTTAATATCTTCGGTTGCTTGAAGAAGTGAGGTGTTAATCCCGAGTAAATTTCCCGTACTGGTCAGTGCTCGAACATCCTTCGGGAAGCATGAACCCCCATAACCTACTCCAGGATCCATAAATACACGCCCTATTCGCTTATCAAATCCAACCGCATCAAGGACTGTCTCAACATCTCCCCCCGCCTTTTCACAATAAAATGAAATAAGATTCGCAAAAGAGATTTTCATCGCCAGAACTGAATTTGAGGCATATTTTATGAGTTCCGCAGATGCCAAGTCGGTAATCACTTTTTTTCCGGTGATAGGCTCATGGAGTTCAAGCAGCAGATTTATCGCCTTTTGTGAATACGAACCAATTACCACCCGGTCAGCGAAAAACGTGTCATGAAGTCCTGAGCCTTCGCGTAAAAATTCGGGACAGGATGCAACGGCAATTTCCACTCCAACAGGCCTATTTTCATTCAAAATTTTTTCAATTTGTTTGTTGGTTCCGACAGGGACGGTGCTTTTACAAGAAATAACCGTAAATTTTTTCTTAAGATTTTTTGCAATTTGTTTCCCTACGTCAAAAACCATCTCTAAATCCGCCTCTCCATTTTCTTTGGGTGGGGTGCCGACAGTAATAAAAACAATTTCTGATTTCGAAACGGCTTCCGGGTATTCAAGAGTAAAATGAAGGCGGTTTGCTTTAATATTTTTTTCCAGAAGTTCCTTTAGTCCCGGTTCATAAATAAGAGGATCTCCATTTTTTAAGCGTTCAATCTTAGAAGGGGTGTGCCCGATAACATATACTTCATTTCCAAAATCCGCAAAACAGCATGCCGATACGAGCCCCACATATCCGTGGCCAACAATAGTGATAGTCATAGTGTATTATACCTCAAGTTGATGTTTGATTTCCTTCAATCCTTCCTCAAAAGATTTCATTTTATAAAAATTATTATGTATTGATCTGATATCAGCAAACTGAGGGAGGCGTGCTCTTGTTTTAACATATTCCTCATAAGTTATCTTTGTGACGAGATCAGTCTTTAGGTTAAATATTTTTGCAACCAACATAACTGCCCCATATGGTGATATAGCTTGAGATCCGACCAGATGGTATATTCCTGGTTTGTAGTTATGAAAGAGATAGTCAAGAGCGTATGCAATATCATCGATAAATGTTGGCGTCATAAGCGAATCAGAGATCATGGAAAGCGGTCGGTGTTCTTCCAAAAACATTTTGAAGGTACGGAAAAAATCACGCTTTGCATCAAACCGTGCCCGATATGGGTAGGCAATCCGCACAATTATTACCTTATCTCTCAATAGTTGTTCTCCCGCATATTTTGACTGAGCATAGACAGCTTCCGGATGAGGGAGAGAGGTTTCGTTATACGGAGGGGTTGTTCCATCAAAGACAAAGTCGGTTGAGATATAAATAAATTTTTTGTTCTTTGCATTCACCGCCTCAAAAAGATTTTTGGTCCCATCACGATTTACTTGAAATGCAAGTTCTCTATCTTTTTCCGCCCCGATAACATTTGTGTACGCCGCAAGGTGCAGAAAAATGTCAAAATCGATTTGATCAATCTTTCTGGATACGGCATTTGCATTGGTAATATCTAATTTATTCTGAGGAACTGAAATAAAATTTATTTTTTGATTCAGCAGTTCAACGATTCGTGAGCCAACTAATCCGGAGGCTCCGGTAAGTGCTACTTTTAACATAATTTGTTTTTCTCAACGGTTAACATACTGTGCTTTATAATATTTTTGATACGTTCCTGACTTAACATCTTTCCACCAGTTCTCATGTTTTGAATACCACTCAACAGTTGCTTTGAGCTCCTCATCAAAATTATGAAGTGGCTTCCAACCTAATTCTTTTTGAATGGTGGTCCAGTCGATCGCATACCGTCTATCATGGCCAGGACGATCTTTTACATATTCAATGGACGACTCATCTTTTCCCATGATGCGAAGTATCTTTTTTATTATCTCAACGTTCGAGATGTCTTCGGTTAAACCTCCCACAAGATATGTTTTTCCAACAGTTCCCTTTAAAAGAATAAATTCGATAGCACGGCAATGATCTTCAACATAGAGCCAATCTCTCACATAGAGGCCATCTCCGTAAACGGGCACTTTTTTTCCTTCAAGAAGGTTGGTGATAGCAAGGCCAAATAATTTTTCAGGAAATTGGTAGGGACCAAAGTTGTTTGAGCAGTTGGAAATGGTGACAGGAAGTCCATAGGTTGAATGATAGGCGCGTACTAAATGATCTGACGCCGCTTTTGATGCGGAGTAGGGACTTCTCGGATTGTAGGGAGAGACATCGGTAAATTTTTCCTTAGAGTTAAGAGGGAGTTCCCCAAATACTTCGTCGGTTGAAATATGATGAAAACGGGCGACTTTATTTTCCCGTGCCGACTCAAGAAGAGCAAAGGTCCCTTCAACGTTTGTTTTGACAAAGGGGAGCCCATTTTGGATGGAGCGGTCAACATGGGACTCAGCGGCAAAGTGGACAATCATATCCACATTTTTAGTTAACGAGTTAACGAGTTGTGGGTTACAGATATCCCCGTGAACAAATTCATAGTTTGGGTTCTTTTCCACTTCTTTCAGGTTTTCGAGGTTGCCGGCATAGGTAAGTTTGTCCAGATTCATGATCTTGTCGAGGGGATGTTTTTTTATCCAGTACAGAATGAAGTTTGATCCGATAAATCCCGCGCCTCCCGTTACCAGTAGTTTCATATTCCCATTATAACATCAGATCCGAAAGGAACCAATCCTGAGTTGTCATATATAGTCAGCAAACCCGCATGGGGAGGGGTAGGGAGAAGGAGGTGAAACTTAATTTTTTGTTATACTTTCACATGCAAAAATTGGAAGAGAATAGTATAAAACAATTTGACTTTTGGGCCAGGTTTCACCAAATATTTTCTATTCCATTTTATTTCTTGAGTAAAGAAATAGCGAAAATAGTTAATCCTACGAAGGGGACTTCAGTGTTAGATATTGGCTGTGGGTGGGGACTCTTATTAATGGAATTACATAATTTGAGTAGGGGATTGAAGTTATACGGTATAGATATTTCTCCAAACATGGTACATGTTGCCAAACTAAAGTTAGCAAAGATTGACGACGTAGAGATCTTAGAGGGTTCTGCGGATAATTTGCCATATAAAGATAATTCATTTCAATATGTGACCTGTATTTTATCATTCCATCATCATCCAGACAGTCTCAGATCTTTAAGAGAGATGTACAGGATATTAAAACCAAACGGCAAGGTATTTTTGCTTGACCCATTCAAAAGTGGCTTAATAGCGAAAATTATGATGGTTGTGAATAATATCGTATTCCAAGAGAAAGATATTCGTGTTTACACAAAAGAAGGTATCCAAAAATTATTTGAGGAAGCTGGCTTTGTCAATATTCAACAACGGGTACGCAACACCTATCACCTATTAACAATAGGAGAGAAGGCGCGACGATCAAAGTTAGTGGCTTCAAAAGAGGAAGAATTATTATAGTTGTCTTTCGCGGAAGATGAGGATTTCGAGTGTTTCCTACCCTTCTTTTGCACTCACATCTCTGAGGAAGGTGTAATAATAGAACTCATGTATTTTTTAACTTCATTTTGGAAGAAGATCTTAAGTACGTCCAATTGCGGTTTTTTCTGTCCTGTCTGATATTGAAGCGGCTCGTCGGTGATATCGTCAAGATAGGTCAAGCTTTTCAATATAACCGTACTATCAATTACGGGATATTTCTTTTTTGCAAATGAAAGAAGTTGTGTGAGAGAATATATTTTCATTATTTCGTACAAATCTACATAATCCTTTAAGGCGCAGCGTTGCATAATGGTAGATAATTTCATACAGGCGATATCAGGGATCGAGGCAACATTCAGATAATCCGTAGCAAATGGCTGGCGCGAGAAAAAATCAAAGTCGACACTTTCCCGATGACCTATTTGGAGTGCGAGGCCTGTGCCTCCGGCCAAATAAAACACGTCCTTCCATGAAGCAAAAGAAGGAAGAGCTTTTTTTCTCTTTTCAGACAGAATAAACAGTTTTAGTTTTTTCATTTTAGACAATTCGTTTTTGCGGATCAATTGAAAGAATTATTTTCCAAAAGGATAATGATTTTTTATTCCACTCAAAAAGAGGGATGGCAGCAGCGACCTTTTTAACAGTGGTAACCCCATACTGCCTAAACAGCCAATTAATCGCTTCTTCTGTCCCAAAATTAAGCACCTGAGAAACGATAATTTTTTTGTCTTTCTGGACGTTAATCGCATTCAGATCATACGACCATAAAACGGCTTTTACAGACTGAGGAGTAAGTGAAGGCATGTAAATAGTATATCAAATCATCGTCTTGATTTGCAGATGAAAATTACCCACATCTTTGGAGGTGGGGGCAATGGAAGTAGCAAATTACATAAAATGATATACTTTTTATATGAAACTTCTAGCACAAAATTTTGACATATATCTAGGAGATGGATTGGATCCTTATGCTCGAACAGGGTCAATAAACCTGGATCATTTACTTCACTCAGGTATTGATGGGATAATTCTTGGTCACTCAGAAGTCGGCGATTCTCCTGATGTGATCAATCAAAAACTTCATACTGTGTTTAACCATAAAAAGATTTTGGAGAGAAGAGAATCTTTTACAACAGTTGTCTTGGTTGGTGAAATATGGGAAGAGTTTGAAGGAAAAACATCAGAAAAAGTTGCAAATATTGTTGAAAATCATTGTAAGGAGCTCTTTTCTGGCGTAAAAGAAGATCAACTAACCAAGTTAATTTTGGGATATGAACCAAAATGGGGATCTCGTGGCAGTGGAAGGGACGATATGCCTCCACCTCAACCAGATCTTATTTCACTTTGTATTAGGAAAGTTAAAGAATTCTTTCAAGTAAATTATAAAAATACTTTTCCCCATTATATCTATGGTGGCAGATCTACCCCTGAAAGAACTGAGAAGATTTTACATGATTCTAATGTAAACGGATTGATTCTTGGATCGGCTTGTAATACTGTACAAAAAACTCTTAGTATCATTGACGCAATGAAAAAAGTGAAAGAAAATCAAGTTAAAGTCACCATTTGCAACTTTAAAGCATATAACCTCAGTGACTCGTATGAAAAATATGTAGAAGCACTAGGAAAACTATCGCCTGATAATGTAATTTACCTTGCACCATCATATACTGACCTTAAAGAGGTAAAAAGCATTCTTCTTTAAAAAACTACCTTTGATACTTACATTACTCACACCTCAGAGGTGGGAATCCCTCAGAGGTGGGAATCGAGCTTATCATATGAGACTTTGGTATAATGTTGTTTATGTACGACATAAACAAATGTCAAAAGGTTTCTTTACCTCAAGGCGCCATATATTTAGGTCCGTCTGATGAAAACAAAAGCGTTGGGTATCTTGAGCTGAGCCCACATACTTCACTAAATCTCCACAATAGACCTGCAACTGAAAAACTAACTCAAGTCAGAGAAGCGTCAAATATGGTTGTTTTTAATAACGATAAAGGGGAAACAATTATTCTT
>PFLF01000089.1:10649-11646 GCA_002784505.1 Candidatus Roizmanbacteria bacterium CG_4_10_14_0_8_um_filter_39_9 | reverse complement strand
TTGCTGCCTCCCGTAGGAGTGGGGGCCGTGTCTCAGTCCCCCTCTGGCTAACCATCCTCCCAGATTAGCTACCCGTCATAGGCTTGGTGAGCCATTACCTCACCAACAACCTGATAGGATGCAGGCTCATCCCTTAGCGAGCGGTTAAGCTCTTTATTCCCGATAAATCGGGAAACCATAAAGTATTACTCCAACTTTCGCTGGACTATCCTCTACTTAGGGGCAGATTCCTGCATATTACTCAGCCGTCCGCCGCTCATTTTATCCTTGCGGACAAAATGTCGCTCGACTTGCATATCTCAGGCACGCCGCTAGCGTTCATCCTGAGCCAGGATCAAACTCTTAAAAAAAAGAGATTCCTTCATCCTTGAATATTCTTGCGAATATCTTCAGGACTGAAAGGATCCTAACCCGTTTACCGAACTAAATCTAGCTGTACTAATTTTCAAAGAACAAAAAAGAAGCGCTTTAACAAGAAAGCATTTCTCATTTTATCGGTAAGCTCATGAAAAGTCAAGTCTAATTACGGGAGTAGTTTGCCAGTCTGTTGAGAAGATCCTTTTGCTTGTCAATCGCAATAAGTCCATAGATACTTGCATCAGCAAAATGGGGAGGCCTTACTACTTCAATCTTCAGTTCTTCTTTAAAAAACGCCTCAACTCCGGAAACCGATGAAAGACCTCCAGTAAGGTACATGCCGCTGTCAAATATTTCATCTACGACCTCAGGAGGCGAAATCTCTATAAGATCTTTAACTGCGTCAGCAACCTGCGTAAAGGAGTTAATAAGCGCCTCTTTAATGTCCCCGGTTCTTATTTTGACCGATTTAGGCATGCCATTCTCGAGCGATTTGCCTCGCACGAGCATAACACCGTCCTTACTGTCAAGATTAAAACATTCAATCTTCAGTTTTTTGCAGGTGGCCTCTCCGAGGGTTATGCCATGCTTCAGATATGCATAGCTCCCAATCAGTTTATCCATATGTTCACCTGCATTT
>PFLF01000089.1:0-10636 GCA_002784505.1 Candidatus Roizmanbacteria bacterium CG_4_10_14_0_8_um_filter_39_9 | reverse complement strand
GGGTGTGTGAAAGTATATTTATTCCGCAACCCGCGGCAGTTGCAAGAGGTTTTTTTATGAGGATAACAGTTGTACACTGAGCTTTTAATGCCACCTCTTCAACCGCCTTCTGTTCTATTTCGGTTGCAATCGATGGAAAAGTAGCAAGAGCTGCGAGGGGAGGCTTAAGTAAAAAATACTGACTCATGTACGGGTGTATTGATCTTTCCAAAAACTTTTTTACCAACGCAACTTCCGCATCAAAATCCGAGACGATCCCCGATATCATTGGCCGAACAATTGTTAAAAACTCCGGCGTCTTTCCCAGTATATTTTTTGCTTCGTCTCCAAAAAAAATATATTCATGTGCTTGTGAGTTATATGCCAGGTAGGATGGCTCTTTCAAGACAACCCCTTTATCTGCTACTCCAATCCGGGTGGTCGATGTCCCTAAATCTAGATATATCTTAAAACCGCTTACAAACTGTGTTTGTAAACTATCAAGCATCTTCAAAAAGTTCATATGTATATTATAACAATACAGGATAATGAGCCGTATGGTAGTATGGTTATACTTCAATTATGAAAAAATATATTGTGTTGTTTTGTCTAAGTTTTCTCGTGTACTTAGCGCATTTTGTTATTGTTAAACATGGCATATACGGAGACGGGAATGGATACTATTCATTGGCATATACTTTATTTGTAAATCACAATTTAAACTTAGGACCGATATATAATCACCTCTCTCATTTCCCGGGGGCTTCATATAATTTCAGTCGGGTTTTTTGGAATATTGACCCCCTTCCTTCAGGAATACTCGGTTGTCCATGGCTCATTGGAACGGCACTTTCTTGGATGCCCGCATTTATCTTACCGCTTCCGACATTTTCAATATTCTATGAGGTTTTAATCGGTATGGTTGGAATTTTTTACATGATTGCAGGTTTATATTTCATAGAACGGACACTGAAAATATACTATTCCGAGGAAATAAGCCAACTTGTCGTTTACTGTATATACTTCGGATCGTTTATATTTTACTATACATCGCTTGAGCCTGCTCTTTCTCATCAACCATCATTTTTTCTTATATCCCTTCTTCTTTATTTGGTGCTTTCGACACGGTTTTTCTCCCATGACAAGTTATTGTATTTGGGTATATGCATGGGATTGTTGTTTATCATCAGAATGAACGACCTCTTTTTTTTGGCTCCGATTACTCTTTATGTTCTCATGAAAAACAAAAAAGGATCTCAAGGTCGAATAACAGCTCTTCTTATCCTTTTATGTGGAATAGGCATCGGCATAGTTCCACAACTGCTACTCCAGTATAAAATGTATGGCAACGTACTTTATAACCCCTATATACAGGGAGGTAAATGGTCTTTTGGCGCCCCTTCCATAGTTGGAGTCGGGAACATATTGTTTTATCTTAGGGGTGGTTTTTTAACCGTATCACCACTATACGTCTTTTCGCTTATAGGAGTATACAGACAAGCAATTCAACATGGGCAGTTAATAAATATTTTCAAACTGACCGCAGTAATTTTTGTGACGTATCTCGTATTTATTTCCAGTTGGTATATATATCCTCCGGCCGGTTTTGGAAACCGATTCTTTATTCAGACTGTTCCGTTTCTAGCGCTTGGTTTGGGATCATATCTCTCACAAGGTGTTATAAATAAAGGGATATTTTTTATTGGGAACATCATTTGGAATGTGTCTATGTTGGCCCTTTTTCTTGCTAAAATATAAACATGCTTAAAACTATTCAGAAATATCTCTATTATGCGCTGTTTTTTATTACTCCCTTTGTGATGTATTCGGGCACCTCTGAGCTATTTGAATTCAACAAAATCATATTTATTTACTTTATGACCAGTTGTATCGTCTTAATATGGGGGCTTAGGATGTTGAATGAGAGGCGCACTATTTTTGCCAAGACCCCTCTTGACCTTCCGATCATTCTTTTTGTTATTGCAAATATTTTTTCAACTGTATTTTCAATTGACCAGCATACGTCGTTATTTGGATATTATGGCAGATTTAATGGAGGACTTATTTCTCTTTTCGTATATGTAATTTTGTACTATAGCTTTATCTCATTCACTGATCATATAGGCGAATTAAAACAGATTATTCGCAAACTGTTTGCCACTACCATTATTTCATCATCGTTAGTTGTTTTATGGGGTATCCCGGGAAGATTTGGCCATGACCTATCCTGTTTAGTTTTTTCCGGCAGGTTTGATAATGCCTGTTGGACCAACCAATTTGATCCGGCAGCACGCATGTTTTCAACGTTAGGACAGCCAAATTGGTTCGGAGCATACCTTGCGATTGTTTTTTTTATCGGATTATTTTATTTTCTTAAATCAAGAAATAGGTATTGGGGTATATACCTTTTTTTAGTTCTAATCGGTGTATTTTTCAGCAACTCGAGATCTGCATTATTTTCAGTCATTATTGCCGGTAGCGTAGCCATACTATTTTTTCTTCTGTTTATTCGGAGTCTTAAACTTCCCGACTTAAAAAAGAAAATTGCGCTTGGCGTTGTTGCTTCTGTGATTCTTTTGCTTATATTTAAAACAGGATTTAGCAGCATTGACAAGTATTTATCCTTTGCCTTTTTGCAGCAAAAACAAACTTCACCTGCTCTTTCCCAAAAAGTAAATGTGGCGGCAACTGCCCCAACGAACATTACCGATTCGTTGGACATTCGGAAGATCGTCTGGAAAGGAGCCATAAAGCTGGGGATGGACTATCCATTATTCGGCACCGGAGTTGAGACCTTTGCGTATGCCTACTATTTTGTAAGGCCTCAAGAACACAATTTAACATCCGAGTGGGATTTTTTATACAACAAAGCACATAATGAATATTTAAATTATTTTGCCACAACGGGTTTTTTTGGCATATTAACCTATCTTTTTTTCCTTTTGTCAGTGCTCGGGATCAGTATTCAAGCTATGCGGAAATGTACAGATAATTCGGACAAGCTTCTTATAGCGCTTCTTATAAGCAGCTGGCTTACGATTCTCATTACCAACTTTATTGGATTTTCTACAACCGTTATCAACCTCTATTTTTATTTTATTCCTCTTTTTATCCTTGTAATCGGTAATAAGATTACTTTTCCGACCTTATCAAAGCAGGCCCAAAAACATAAGGGGGATAATTACGTTAGTCATATTGTGTTAGTTGCAATTTTTCTATTTATTGTGCAGTATATCGCATCATATTGGCTTGCTGATACCAAATTTGCCATGGCAGAAGTGATCGCCAAAACAAATGACTACCAGACTGCAACAACCTTACTTCAACGCGCACTTGAGTTGCACTATGAACATACTTATGAAGACAAACTTTCATATTATCTGGCAAACCTAGCATTTGTTGCTTCCTTTCAAAAAGATACAAAATCTGCCCTTTCTCTTCAAAAAGCAGCTGAGATATATAATGAGCACACTCTTCAGGCTTCTCCGCAAAATATTTTGTACTGGAAGACAAAAGTGAAAAATTTGTATATTTTCTACCAAATTTCTCTGAATAAGGACTATCTTGTCACTGGTATCAAAGCTTTAAGTCAGGCACAATCAATTTCTCCTACTGATCCGAAAATTCCCTATTTCCAAGCAATGTACTACTCAATGCTGTATGACGAATCCAAAGATTTGAAATCGCGTCGGGAATATGAAGACCTGTCATTGGTCTCAATTGATCAGTCGATTACCTTAAAAAAAGACTATTTTGACAGTTACTTGCTAAAGGGCCAGTTATTGAAAAAATATAATAAGAAAACTGAGGCGAAAGCTGTTTTTACCCAGATACTTAAAGATGTAAGTCCGGGTAACAAACAGGTCGAAAGCGAACTGGAATCATTATAAACAGCCGTCGTTACGGAGTGGGGATCAGAGGTGCATTAAAGGCTCCGATGGCATACTTACAGTCACCACAAGTGCCACAGCTAAGCGTACCTGTACCAAATGGATTCTTATATCCAGTCTGACTTACCCCGTTCCCTAGATCATTTTTATTCTCAATGCAGGAAAGCAAATAATAATAACTGCCTCCCGGCTCACGAAGATAGGAATATGTACTGGTGTTGACTGGAGCGCTTGAACTGTATTGAGGATCGTTGGGTAGTTTTATCATATACACCTTGTCAATTGCATAGCATGGGCTAGCGTAGCAAAATTTACTTCCAAGCGATATGGATGCGGGATATGAGCTATAGTCCTCATAGTACATTTCAAGCGCCTTCTGAATCTGAGATAAATCGTTCTTTCTCCGGACATCTCTTCCTTTTTTGAGTGAAGTTGAATAATTTCCGAATATGAGGAGTGCAAGTACACCCATTATGATTATAACAATAAGAAGCTCAATAAGGGTAAACCCGCATTTTGAATCTACTCTGTGTTTCATGATTATATATTAAGTCATTTGACTACATAATGCAAAATTAAACCACGCTTGCTTTGCTATAATACGTTCATTATGAATGATAAAAAACGCAGTTTACTTATTTTTTTATTATTTCTATTCATAGTATTTGTTGGATTTTCGTTTCTTTTTATACCGAGTTTAAAAGTCCTCATTACCCCCGGAGGAGTTTTAAGCGACAATGTAAAATTTCACTATCCCCTTAAATACTTTTATCAACAAAAATTACGCATGGGTCAACTGCCATTTTGGAGTAGCTCTATCGGGGGCGGGTTTCCACTTCTTGCGCAATCAGAAATTACCACATTTAACCCTATTACCGTATTAACTCTCGCCTTCCTTCCACTAGGATGGGCCATAAATATACAACTCATTTTTTATCTGACCTTACTATGTTGCTCTGTTTATTTCTTAGGAAAAGTGCTTAAATTATCTCGACCCTCATCATTTATATTTAGTTTGTTATTCTCTTTTTCCCCCGTAGTAATTTTCAATCTGGATTATTCAACCGTGCTGCAATCCCTGGCATATCTTCCCTTGTCTGTCGGACTGGCAATAATCTATTTTGAGTCATTTGCACGAAAGACATATGTTCTTCTTATTTTATGTTTGGCACTACAGCTATTGTCGGGTCATTTTCAAATATTTTTTATAACAGGCTATATTATTGTGTTTATAGCAGGACTAAATTATCTGAAAAATAGATACGTTCGATCAAAAATATTTTATTCAACCATATTATTATTTGCGATAGTTACAGGTATTACGGCCCTTCAGGTGTTGCCAACGATAGAGTTTTATCAAAACAGTTCAAGATCGGCATTTAATTCCGCGGCATCTATGGCGGCCAGTGTACCTTTTGATCTTGTTTTGACATTTATCAATCCCTTTTTGTTCGGAAATCCTTCAACTGATTTTGCGTGGGCAAACCGGGGTCCTGAAGTGGTGAATTTATTTACAAGTGTACTAACCCTAGTTCTTGTTCCCATAACCTTATTATTGATTTTTTTTAAAAAAAATAAATTTAAATTCAATAAGTACTTTATTTCGTTTCTGCTTATTGCCGTATTTTCACTTGTGCTTGGCTTTGACAAAAGTTCACCTCTCAGCTTTATCTTATCCATTCCCCCTTTCAGTTTTTTTCGTTTTAATACCCGTTTTTGGATTGTCGTTGTATTATTCCTGTCTTTTTCCACCTCATATTTTATGGAGAAAATCATTTTGTTGATTAGAACAAAGCGTTTTGCAAGATATATATTTGCATTTATAATTCTTATCCTACTTGTTGAAAGATTTATACTGATCAAAACAGTAAGTCAGTCCATTAGTCCAAGTCGATACATGAAGCTCCAGCAATTTGTAAGAAGCACGCGTAATTATAACTCTGTTTCTAAAGACGCATTTTTTATCCAAAATATAGCAAAGCAAAAAGGCCCATTTTCTCGAAAAAGTACACTTCTCGCCCTTGAAATTGTAAATAGAACCATGGGTGCCAATTATAATCTCATAGCAGAAACAAACAGTATGAGCGTTGACTCAGGAGTTGGGCTTTCCCGTCCAGGTATTCTAAATACTATGGTCGAAAATACAAACTTCACATTTGGTATGCTGGATGAAGGAAGGCAGGCATTATCTCCCCTCGCCGTAAAAATACTCCAATATGGCGCCGTTGATACATTTTCAACCATGATTCCGCTCACAAATCCCTCCTCTGAATTACAGCTTATTTCGAAAAGTAAGTCATTATATTTACCAGAGAAATATTATTATATTTATCGAGTACAAAACTCAAAAAAACGCGTTCAGTTTTATTCACAATATAAAAGAGCTTCAACCCTTGAGGAGTATAAACGGGCAATACTTGATTCTTCTGACAATTCTCTTCTCGTAGTAGAGGAGAATTTGAATATTGATCATCAGCTGCAAAAGTTGAAAAGTGATATGCCTTTTAAATTAATTCAAATGCAGGATACCTCATTTTATGTTGACGTCGATCTATCAGAAGCTCAGGTTATGGTTGTTGCAGACACCTATTATCCGGGTTGGACAGCATCCATTGATGGGAAGATTGTCAAGATTTTCCGCGCAAACCTTGCATATCAGGGGGTGGTTGTACCAAAAGGAAAACATCGCGTAGCATTTAACTATATCCCAACAATGTTTTACATTGGTCTTGCTATCAGTGCAGTGACGCTTTCTTTTTTGTATGCCTCACAATTTATTAAGCGGGACCTCTGCCGATTTAAGAAGTGAGTTGTATGTTTGAGTAAACTCATTATTTAGAGGATTATTTGGGTCGCAATTTTTGAAATATCGAAGAAGCGTTGATATATCATCTTTGTGAAGCTTATCTTCGTTTCGAATGAGAATATTCGCATATTCCTTAATTTTGACACAGCTTGCCTTATTAATAAATCCAAGTTCAACCAGAGTAGTTGCTGAGTCGACATGATTTTTATTGTATATGGATAATATTGTTTTAAAAATATGAGTGGCCTTGCCATATTCCTCATGTTGCGCAAGTGCAAGCCCATAGGCAAAGTACATAGAAATATAATCATCTTGCAGGTTTTGAATATACAAAATATTTTTTGCTCTGGGAGAAAATACGGGTATGGTATATGTTGACCATAACCTTTCGTTAGTGCTGAAAATCAGCCGTGCCTCTTTTGATGCCGCGGACTCATTTTCATAGAATTTCCACAAAAGGCCATAGGGCATCCAGACACCGATAGATATTGGTTGATTTGAATATATAGCGACTTTATTGCTATTCAAGCTTAAAAATTCTGACACCGTTCTGTCATCTGCGTTCGGATAGCTAAGTCCACCATTTTGAGTCACAATTTTTTTATAGTAGTCAGGCCTTTCAACAAGCGAAAAGTTGATAAAATGCAGGTCAGATCTTGTTTTTTTTGCATAGTAATAATATGCGGTGGAAAATAACGATGTATCTCCCTGTATAGAGATAATGGAGCCTTTTTCAGCAGTATTAAGCAAATCCAAGGCATAGGTATTAAACGCTTTCAAATTCTTCAGCTCTTTTATATATTGAAACGATTGGCTGCAGTTAATTACAACAAGGCCAATTATCAGTAAAGTCGGCAAAGCCGTTACCACGTTTCTTAGGGCTGTATGTTCTACTTTTGGTAGAATTTTACTGTTCACAAAGCTGTGGATAGCCACTAAACCAAATGCAAAAGGAACTCCAAGGATATAGTAAAAAGCGATTAGAAACCGTTCATAAGTTGCTATGGTAAAGGCACTGTTAAGGAAGAAATTTGTAAGAAACAAAAAGAACAAATAGCTGAAAATATGAATTAAGAAGTATTTAAATAAATACTCACGTTTAAGCTTCATATATGCAAGTCCAACTAAAATTAACACAATTCCAATAGGCTTATAATCGTGTAACAGAAAGATAAAAGTAGAGATTGTATTAAACAGCTGATTCAGAATATTTTGTGATGCCCCACTATAGGCACGAAATGTACCGTAAGAAGTTCTGAAGAACAAACTAAAAAAACCACTCAAAGTTTTTGCATTTTCAATATCTAGCGGAGGATTAAAGTAACTTGCAGTCGGAACATAGATATAAACAGATGCTCCCAAGATTACATATAGAAAAAATGAGCGGAATTTATGTTTTACTTTTTGAAACAACCCCATCGATAAATACATCCAACCCGGCACAAAAAACAAGAATGTGTGATGATGTGCGATTGATAAGCCAATAAGTGCTCCTAGAATAGGAAAAAGTGTATATTTTTTTTTGACGTTAATAAGGAATATGGAATGAGAAATGGCAGAAAGAAAAAAAAGATTAAGCATAAACACCTCAGGCACTTCCAGATATAGCCATACTGGATATAAAAATATAAAAAATAAACTGGTACCAACCGAAATTAGCTTATGTCCAGTTAATAAAAATATGCTGCGGTACAAAATATATGATGCGGCAATTCCCGGAATTATTGAAAATAAATTTAACCTTGTATATTCATTTAAAAAGGGAGTCAAAATTCTCATGCAATTTGTCAACAAGGCATAGAGCGGGTATCCCGGGGGATGTGCAATGCCCCAAACCTGAGAAATGAATGAATATTCCGAAGAGTCACCTCCGAATATCCCCCTTACTCCAAGGTAGCTGAAAATAAATCCCAGACAGATATACACAAGCATGATCATAGTTTTTCTATTATACGGTACCCTCTGTCAGAAAACAAAAAAAGCGGTCATTTGACCGCTTTTTTCTTTAGTTACAAGATAAGGTTGGCTTAATAGATGCACCAAAAACATGAGAATGTTGCATCCGCAGGGTTTCCACAATTGGCCACGTTATTTACTACAGATGAAAACGTTGTACCCGTGTCAACATATTTAGTGTTGTTGTCACTTCTAAATGACTTGGAAAGTGGTTTGAAACAAACGGTTACTCCTTCACTAGTTCCCATAACGGTTATATTGGTCAGTTTATTACCTGCCAAGGTACTAAAGTCTTTTTTGAGTTCCCCCGCATCTATCACATTCTGAATGTTAATTGTGGAAGAAAATCCTGAAGATGCGTCAGTCATGACAAGATCTGCGGTTCCCCATGGCATCTGATTTTTTACTGAGTAATATCGAATGATAGCACCTTGAATTTCTGATACGGTATTACGGACTCCCGTATCATCTCCTTTTTTAAACTGTTCAAACGGATCAAGTGCTGCAAGCAATCCTACTGCAAGTGCACCCAGAAGCGCGATAACTATCAACAACTCAATAAGAGTAAAACCGAATTTTGTATTTTTCATATTATTATCATAATAAAACAAACTTATACATGCTGTCAAGGGTATTTCGGTTCTCTAACATATAGTGTGGAGCAAAACGGCAGTTTTTACTTCTTTGATGGGCCAAACCTCATTTGAAAGTTGCACGTACATAAATTCTCTCCACTACAGGACAAAAAAAGAGGAGGATAGTAGGTAAGACAAATTACCAGTTCAACTATCCCCCTATGTGGAATTCTAGCATACTTCTCGGATCATTTCGCTTTCTGATTACTAAAGCTATTCGTACGAAAGAAGCTGTAATCTTTCATGTTCGGTCACGGAGGAAAACAGCAGTATGTCCTCTCTGTAAGAAGAGATCTCATACAGCTCATGGACTCCAGGTAAGGCGTCTTCATCACGGTACGGTACTGGATATGCCGTGTATTTTACACGTTACGAAACGACGTTTCTTTTGTCTTTTTTGTAACCATACGTTTCAAGAGTCTTTTGATTTCGCAACCGCATACCAACGGGCAACTCTCAAACACAAGCGGGAGGTAATCAACAATTTGGCAGACCGATCATTCTCCTCCGGTACTAAACGGTATGGCGTCTCCTACAGTACCCAACGTAAATGGCTTATTGAATTGGTATCCGACTCGGTATACAACTTTGAAGAGGAGAAGAAATGTAACGCTCCCTTTGTCCTGGGGATTGATGAAGTGTCGTTTGCCGGACGTGATCTGGTAACGACGATTGGGAACATTACTACCCACAAGCTAAAGGGAGTGCTTAGATCAAGGCGAAAAGACGAGTTAAAAAAAGTCCTCAAATCAATCCCAAGCGAAGTGAAGCCCCTCATCGTCGAGGCGGTTATTGATATGTGCCCGTTGTACCTGAACGCAGTACAAGAAGTACTCCCTCATGTCCAGATAGTAGTTGACCACTTCCATATTATTCAGGATGCAAACAGGAGAATTGACAGTATGCGGTTAATCTTGCAGGATATATTCAAGAAATCAATTCCCCGGTATATCTTTACCAAAAACAAAGAGGATTTAACTTCCTCCCAGACACAATACCTTACCGAGATCATCAAGCGGTATCCTGAACTCAAAATGTTCTGGGAAACAAAGGAGAGGCTACGAACTATGTATCAAACAAAGACAAAAGAAAAAGCCACAGAACACCTCCGTCTGATTATTGCAACTCTTACCTCAACAGATGATGGAGAGCTCATATCGTGGGGAAGGACCCTTTCTCGCTGGGGCCCATACATTCTCAACTACTGGAACAACAAATCAACCAATGGATTTATGGAGGGAATGCACAACAAGATGAAGCTTATCAAGCGAATATCTTTTGGCTTTAAAAACAAGGAAGTGTTCATCCACAAAGTCATGCTATCGGTCTTAGTCGGAGTACTCCTGGGTCACACGAATATTTAGAGAACC
>PFLF01000034.1:4285-9331 GCA_002784505.1 Candidatus Roizmanbacteria bacterium CG_4_10_14_0_8_um_filter_39_9 | reverse complement strand
TTTGAGCTTTTTTCATTTTAATAGCAGACACCAACTGCATTGAGCGGGTTATTTTTTTCACATTGCTTACCGATTTAGTTTTTTTTCGTACCTGTCGTAAGTTCATACAACCTCCTTCACTAACTTTTCAAGTTTATGCTCCGTTTCCGGACTGATAATCTTTTCCTTCAAAATGATGCTCGTAACGTCATGGCCTTTTCTTCGTACAATTTCAATAAGCTTTTTCTCAAATTTTTCGACATCGTTCACTCCAACAGTATCCAAAAATCCCTTATGCGCTGCCCACAAAACGACAATCTCTTCTCCTAACGAGTAGGGCTTATTTTTATCCTGTTTGAGAATTTGAGTGACTTTTGCTCCTCTGTTGAGAAGCTTTTTTGTTTCCTCATCAAGATCAGATTCAAACTGGGAAAAAGCGGCCATTTCCCGGTACTGAGCTAGGTCGAGCTTTAATTTACCCGCCACTTGTTTCATAGCTTTGGTCTGTGCATTTCCTCCTACGCGCGAGACCGATATGCCAATGTTGATTGCAGGCCTTACTCCCGCATTAAACAGATCTGTCTCCAAAAATATTTGTCCATCGGTGATCGAGATAATATTTGTTGGGATGTACGCCGAAACATCTCCTTCCAGTGTTTCAACGATGGGAAGGGCGGTAATCGAACCTCCTCCATACTTTTCATCAATACGACACGATCTTTCAAGTAGTCGTGAATGCAGATAAAAAATATCTCCCGGATATGCCTCACGTCCTGCGGGGCGCCTTAGAATTAGTGATATCTGACGATATGCCCATGCATGCTTTGAAAGATCATCATATATCACCAGCACATCTTTCCCTTTGTCCATAAAATATTCAGCAATTGCGCTTGCGCTATAAGGCGCAATATATTGAAGTGCTGCCGCATCAGCAGCTGGGGCATTTACTACAACGGTATACTCAAGTGCATTATTTCTCCGCAGAAGATCAACAACAAGCGCCATTTTAGAGTTTTTCTGTCCAATTCCGCAGTAAATGCAGATAACATTCTGCCCCTTTTGGTTGATAATGGTATCAAGAGCAATGGTTGTCTTTCCCGTTCCACGATCTCCAATAATCAATTCTCGTTGGCCGCGTCCGATCGGAGTAAGCGCATCAATTGCTTTGACTCCTGTTTGAAGAGGAACAGTAACCGATTTGCGATAAACGACTGTCGGAGCAATCTTTTCAACAGGATACATCTTATCCATTTTTATGGTGGGGAGATTGTCCTGAGGGGTGCAAAGAGGATCAACTACTCTTCCTAATATTTCTTCAGACACAGGCACAGACAACGTATAGTTTAGCGCCTTTACCCGTTCTCCTGATCTGATATGTAAATAGTCACCCAGTACGACAACTCCCGCGCGATCTTCCATAAGATCTATAATGTATCCCTTTGCGCCGGAGTTAAACTCAACGACTTCTCCAAATGTTACGTTGTCTAGTCCGGTTACCAAAACAACGCCATCCCTTACCTCATCAACAAAGCCAATTTCTTCAGTATTAACGGAAATGGCTGATTTATTGAGATCTTTCTCAATCTCTTTTAGATAATCGTCAATGAGTTTCATGGATAGTTTTCTGAAATGTTTGTAATAAATGTTTGAGGGACAGATCAATGATCTTTGAACCAAACCGGATAATGACTCCGCCGATCAAAGATGTATCGATTACATTGGAATATTCCCGACCTTTTAACTCGTCATTTGCCGCAAGGAGACTTGACACTTCACCCGCCGCGAGAGGATATACCGAATACACAGTAACCTTTTCTTTTTCAGTTCGCACAAACACCTGCATTCGTTTTTTTAACTCTTCTTTCAGCTGTGGGTTAATTTTCATGGTGTTGAGGTATTAGTTTAGATTTTGTGTCTCTAAATTAGTAAGAATACGCTTGGTAACTCCTTTTTGCATATCGTCTGTTAAATATTCACGAAGTCCCCGTTCGACAAGAACAACACTAAGTGCCCCGATTCTTTCTTTAATTTCTCGCTCCATATTTCTTTTCTCATCGGCCATTTCTTTCTTTGCCTTTGCAAGATATGCCTCAGCTTCCGACGTTGCTTCTTTCATAAGAGTTGTGCGGACCGCAACAGCTTCGTTTTTTGCTTCAACAAGCGCTTTATCATACTCTTTCTTTAATCGAAGCTTCATTTCCCCCTCTTTTTTCGTCAGATCAGCTTCTTGGTTTGCTGCCAAATCATTCAACCTCACGCGCTCTGCATCTTTTTTCTTTTCACTTTGAATAAAAGCCAAAAAAGGCTTTGCAATAAAAGTACTGAAGATAAAGAAAAACAGTCCGAAATTAATGATTTGTGCGATTAACAGTTTAGGATCAACTCCTAGATTTTCCATACGTCAATTAGAATTAGGTAAATTTCAAAATAAGGGCCACTACCAATGCATAAATAGCAACGGCTTCTGCAAATGCAAGTCCTAAAATCATCGCAGTTCGGATTGATGATTCGGCTTCTGGATTGCGTCCTAATGCCTCAACAGATTTAGATGCAATCTGTCCAATTGCAATAGCTGGTCCAAATGCTCCAAACGCGATTGTAAATGCGATTGATAAAAATTTTACTGCTTCAGGTGTCATAAACGGTAATCACCCCTTTCAATTAGACTAACTAATAATAAAAATAACAGCTATCCGTGATGCTTGGCAACGGCCAAACTCATAAATACCGATGTCAATAACGAAAAGACCAATGCTTGTACCATTCCGACGAATATTTCAAGAATCAAAAAAGGGAATGAGGCAAGTACGGGAACCAAGAAGGCGACAATAGTCATAAGAACTTCTCCCGCAAAAATGTTTCCGAAAAGTCGAAACGCAAATGATAACACACGAGATATCTCGGATAATATTTCCAAAAAACCTAAGAAAAAATTAATGGGGTTTGATAAATTGACATATTTTTGGATGTGCGCCTTAAATCCCAAAAATTTTACCCCATAAACCTGCATTAAGACCACCGAAATAATAGCCAGAGCAAGCGTAGCATTAATATCTGCGTTATTTCCCCTGAAAAGAGGGATATGCAAAACATGTACGCCCTCCGTAACTGCAACCATAATGCTTCCAACTCCCGGAAGAAGTCCAAACCAGTTTTGAAGAAGTATATAAACAAAAAAAGCACTAAGTAGCGGAAAGAAAAAATTTATGTTACGACCCATAATGGATCCAAATAAATCGTATAACGTTCGAAGCAGAACATTAATAACATAAAAAAACCCCGTTTTCCGGGGACTTTTGATTTCATTAAAATAGCGAAACGCAATATAAACGAATGCAATCATGACGACTGCGGATAAAACCAGTGAGTTTGTTACCTTGAAGGAGCTAATATGAAATACGGGTTCAGCTTTAATACTTATCTCCGGCATTCCTGCTATCTCTTTTTGAGTTTCCAATGTCGACATAATCTTTTAAACAATAAGTTTAATCAAGTTATAAAACGTGCCCATTGCCCCGATTATAATTCCTATTATAACACCAATTGGCCTTGTTTGAAACCGGCCATCAACATATATTCCGACAGCTACCCCGACGAGAAGCGGAGTGACGAGGTAAAAACCTATATTCAAATAGCGTAAATATTCGAGATTTGTTGCAGATCTACCTACCTTTTTGGACTGTTTTGTGCTTCTAATCTCAAAGTTTTCTCCAACTGTTGAAATATTTTTCTGATTGTATTTTAGCATTTTATAAATCTGCGGTCAACTCAATTTCATTGCATTGTCAACAATCAAACTCAGCTGATCTTCTTTTTCCGTAACCTTCCCCTTGATGATCATGGCTTGATTCAGGGCAAGCATTGAAGCAAATTTGGCATATGATTTGGGGAAAACGATAACTTCAAGTGCCCCCGTCTCATCGTAAAGCGTAATGAATGCCATCTCACTCCCATCCTTTTTCGTTTTAATAATTTTCTTACTACTTATTACTCCGATAAGGATATGAGTTTTCCCAATATCTTCCTTTGAGATTTCTCCGATTCTTTTGGTGGCTTTTTCCGCAATCAATTTTGCATATTTTGCAAGAGGATTGCGACTGATAAGAAATCCAATAACCTCTTTCTCATAGGTAATAAGTTCGTCATCAGTCAGATCAGCGATAGGGTTAAGGTTATCGGCAATATGTTTCAGTGATGAATCTTCCTGCATAAAAAGGTTAAACTGACCTTTCGCGTCTTCTTCTTTGTTATTGATTATTTCCTTGATGATTATGGGGTAATTTGAAAGAAGTGTGGCGTGATTGGCAAAGGCAATAAATGCTCCCGATTTGATAAGACTCTCAACGGTTCGTTTATTTACTTTTCGAAGGTCGCAGCGATACAAAAAGTCTTTAAACCCGGTAAAAACTCCTTTTTTTCTCGCCTCAATAATTGATTCAATTGCCGAGGACCCAACATTTTTAATCGCAGAAAGACCGAATCTGATTGCCTTCCCCTCGATCGAAAACCCAAGAACCGATTTATTGATATCTGGCGGAAGAACGGATATTTCCATCCGTCGACACTCTTCGATTGCCTGAGCCATTTTAATTTCTCGCATAGGCCCCGCTACTCCCTGAAGCTCGGCTGAAAGAAGTGCCGTCATATATTCAACCGGGTAATTTGCCTTCATGTAGGCCGTCCAGTAGGCTATCAGTCCGTAGGAAGCCGAATGCGGTTTATTAAATCCATAGGCCGCAAATTTTTCCATAAAGCTGTATATTTCTTCCGCCATTTTTTTTGTATATCCTTTTTTTACGCACCCATTTACAAACTTGATATGCTCCTTATCCATGAGATACTTTTTCTTTTTACCCATCGCCATACGGAAGTTGTCGGCCTCACTCATTGAGTAGTTTGCCAGTTTGTGTGCAATTTCCATTACCTGTTCCTGGTAAACCAGAATGCCATATGTCTCACTTAAGATTGATTCCAAATCTTTATGCAGATATTTAATTTTTTTTGGATTTTTTTTACCTTCCAAAAAAAGCGGAATAAGATCCATGGGCCCGGGCCTAAAAAGTGCAA
>PFLF01000034.1:0-4276 GCA_002784505.1 Candidatus Roizmanbacteria bacterium CG_4_10_14_0_8_um_filter_39_9 | reverse complement strand
TAATATCACTCATCCGGTTTGGTCGGAGATCTTTTGCAAGCCGCCTCATCCCGGGCGACTCAAGTTGAAATACGCCGATAGTTTCCCCCCGCGCAATAAGTTCGTATGTTTTAGCATCATCAAGTGGCGCATCGTGAATATCAATTTTTTTGCCGGTTGTTTGCTTTACGAATATGAGGGCATTTTCCAAAATGGTAAGATTCCTCAAGCCCAAAAAATCCACTTTGAGGAGGCCGACAGCCTTCCCATTTGAAACCGCATTCAAATCCAGACAGTACATGTCGTACTGCGTTATGATCCGATTTTCTTTTGACTCGGTTTGAATCGGCACATATTCTATAAGATCGTCTTTGGAGATAATAACGCCCGCGGCATGTACCGATGAATGGCGAGGAAGACTTTCCAGACGCATGGCAACATCAATGATCTTTTTGATGTCAGGCTCTGTTTGATAGGCAAATTTAAGTTGTGGCGCTTCGATGAGTGCTTGGGCAAGTTTCAATTGAAATCCTTGCTTCCCCTGAGGAATCATTTTTGCCACCCGATCTCCTTGGGAATATGACATGCCAAGCGCCCTTGCCACGTCTCGCACAGCGAGACGGGCCTCCATGGTTCCGAAGGTAATAATTTGAGCTACTTTTTCTTTTCCGTATTTATCAGTCACATATTTCAAGACTTCATCCCGCCTCACATCTGCAAAATCAATATCAATATCAGGGGGCGTTGGCCGTTCCGGGTTTAAAAATCGTTCAAAAGGGAGACTGTGATCGATTGGATTAATATCTGTAATCCGCAGTACATAGGCAACTAGCGATCCCGCAACTGATCCGCGCCCCGGACCAACAGCAACTCCGCGGTCTTTTGCCCAGTTTACAAAATCTTGAACAATCAGAAAATAAGTTGCATATCCTTTTGTGCAGATAATGTCGAGTTCATATGATAATCTTTTTTGAATCAGCTTCTGATCATAGGTCTCCACTCTCGATCTTCTTTCCTCTACCAGCTCTCTCAAATGCTCCTCTGGCGTCTCCCCTTTTGGCGTTTGATAATAGGGAAGTACCCACTTTCCATTTGGAATTTCAACATTGCATTGATCTGCAATTTTATTGGTGTTCTCAATTGCCTCAGGAATATCGGTAAACAGCTCCCTCATTTCATTTTCCGTCTTAAAATAATAGTCAGGAACATCAAGCATTGACATGGTTCGGTCCTGTTCTATGATGGTTCGCTGCGTTTGGATGCAGAGAAGTACTTCTTGTGCATAGGCATCATCAGCGTTAAGATAGTGAATGTCATTGGTTGCAACCAAGGGGACCGCATATTTTTGAGCAAGAGAAATCAAATTTCTATTTACTTCATCCTGTCCCTCTATGTTTGGATGCCTCTGAATTTCAATATAAAAGTTTTTTTTGAAAATGTCCAAATATTGTTCGAGGAGTCGCTCTGCTTCTTTGGGCCGGTTATGAAGATATGCCTGGGGAATTTCTCCCGCCAAACATCCTGATAACGCAATGAGGCCCTTGCTGTACTTTTTTAAAATTTCAAAGTCGACGCGAGGTTTGTAATAAAGGCCTTCAAGGTGGGCAATACTCACAAGCTTCATCATATTTTTATACCCTTCAAGGTCTTTTGCGAGAAGTACAAGATGAAACCGGTCTTTATCAACACCTGCCTGTTTATCAAGACGAGAGTTCTTCGCCTTATATGCCTCAACTCCCAAAATCGGTTTTATTCCCAGTTCTTGAGCTTTTACAAAAAATTTAAATACTCCGTACATGGCGCCATGATCTGTGATAGCAAGTGAAGTCATGTTCTGATCTTTTGCCCGTTGGAGTACATCACCGATTCGGCACATACCATCAAGAAGAGAGAACTCCGTATGAACATGCAGATGTGTAAACGCCATATGGTACAAGTATACCATCTCCCCCTCCGTTAAAAAAACTTATCACTTCCGAACTGATTAACAGTTCCGAAATGATAAAATATGCTTATTTATGCCAGCTCCTTCTTAAGCTCTTCGATGACTGTTTTTGCATCAGCCTTTCCCTTCATCTCTCGCATGACCTGGCCGACAAAAAACATGATGGAGTTTTGCTTGCCCCCCCTGTAATCGGCAACAACCTTTGGGTTTGCCGTTATTAATTTAGTGATAGTTGTGTCCAATAAATTTGTGTCCGTCTCAACAGGATTCATAAGCTCAATGGCTTCATCCGCAAACTCACCTACAGAAAGATCGATTGAAATTTTTTTATTCATAATAAAGTTTGCAACTTCCTGTCCTATTTTTTCACTTTGAACCTTTATTTTTGAGCTTTGATTTTTGACCTTTGACATTGCTTCTTCAAAATATGCACTAAGCTCTTTATCCCTCGAAAGGTTAAACGCGTCCATCGGTCTCAGTTTAAATACTTCGATGTATCGATACATTTTTGCCCGTGGCAATTCAGGAAGTGTTTTTTTAATCGATTCAATATATTCATCGCTAAATTCAAAAGGCGGAATATCCGGTTCCGGAAAATAGCGGTAATCGTGAGCTTCCTCTTTTGTTCTTTGAGAATATGTACGATTGTGCTGCGAATCCCATCCTCTCGTTTCCTGAATAGGCGTTTCCCCTTTCTCCAATAATTCAATATGTCTTTTTATCTCGAACTCAATCGCACGTTTTACAAAGTTAAAAGAATTAATGTTCTTTACCTCAACCTTATAGTTTGGTAATTTGAAATTTGTGATTTGTGGTTTGTTTAGGGTTTCGGGTTTAGTGTTTAGGATTTCTCTTACTGATATGTTCGGCTCCATTCGCATAGTCCCCCTTTCCATATCTGCATCTGATACATCAAGTGCACGAATGATGGTGTGGAGCTCCTCAAGAAACATTTTTACGTCGTCTGACGATTCGAAATCCGCCTCGGTAACCATCTCAACAAGAGGAGTGCCGGAGCGATTAAAATCAATGAGGGTATCATCTCCCTGATGCGTTAACTTGCCCGTGTCTTCTTCCAGATGAACACGATGAATGCGGAAGGATTTTTTTTCATTTTTATTTGTTCCGTAATTAGCCTCAAAATCAAGATGTCCCTTAACGGCAATCGGCTCATCATACTGAGATATCTGATACCCTTTGGGAAGGTCAGGATAGGAATAATGTTTCCGATCAAACTTCGTATGCTTGTTAATTTTACAGTTTAAAGCGTGGCCGATTTTTATCGTCCATTCAATTGCTTGTCTGTTGGGAACCGGAAGCGCTCCCGGCATTCCTAAACAAACAGGGCATACCTGGGTGTTGGGCAGAGCGTCAAACTGATTTACCCTACACTGACAGAACATTCCTGTTTTTGTTTTCAATTCAACGTGTATTTCAAGCCCAATTACCGGTTTGTATTGCTTCATAATACTGCAAAATATGGGTAGGTGGCTCATTTTCAAGGGGTCCCATCAGCGCGCAGTGAAATGAGCACTGGTGGGAAAAGAAAATGAGACAGAATCTACCTGATAATTTAATCCTTATAATTTTCAACTCCCTTTTTAATAACTCCAAAATAGTCCGTTTCTTTTTCAAATTGGTACGATGCATTTAAGATATCTGCTTCCCTGAAATAATTTCCCATCAGTTGCAAACTCATAGGAAGCCCATTTCGATCCAGCCCCGTGGGAAGTGATATCGCAGGAATTCCCGCCATTGCTGCCGGTTCGTTGAATTTATCCATAAGTTCTCCGAAAAAAGGATATTTATTAAACTCTCCCAGTTTGAGAGCCGTAATAGGAGTCGGCGTTCCTATGACAAAATCTACTTCCTTAAAGACCCGTTTGAAATCGTTAATAATGAGCGTTCTTACTTTCTGAGCTTTTTTATAAAATGCGTCATAATATCCATATGAAAGGGTATAGGTTCCAAGCATCATTCGTCGTTTTGCCTCGGTGCCGAACGCATGACGACCATCTCCATACCGTATTCCATCATACCGTGCAAGATTTGACATCACTTCTGCCCGCTGAATGATGGTATAAACCGAAATTGCATAATTAGGTGAAAGGAGTTTTATTTTCTTTGTTTTAAAACCTAACTTCCTGAATACTTCAAGTGATTTTTCTAAGGCTTTAGCAATATCACCATCCAGTCCTTCAAAATAGTCGTCGGAAATCCCAATAGTAAATGACTTTTTCTTTTTCATTTCTTCCACATAATTCTCCGTAGGGTGAGGAGATGAAGTAGCATCATGAATGTCATGTCCTGCAATTATGGAAAGAAGAAGTGCCGCGTCTTCCACATCAAGCG
>PFLF01000111.1 GCA_002784505.1 Candidatus Roizmanbacteria bacterium CG_4_10_14_0_8_um_filter_39_9 | reverse complement strand
TCGGTATTTTTCATACTTTCGCCTGCAAGGAGCAGGCTTTCCGAAAGGAGTGCATTATTGTATTTAAGCGAACTCTCAAACCATATCCAGTCCTTGATAGAATGTTCCTTGAGTGAGCTTAGCAAAGAGTCGGCATACTTTTTAATACATTTTTTTATTATTGCTTTATGGCTTGGAAATTGATTCATGACAAGAGTGAAAGATTTAATTGCATGTGCCTGTGCGCGTAGATGAGTAAGGTGTAAAACGTTAGTAAGCCCCTTCAGAAATATTTTTTGTGCCTCTTTTTTTTGCCGAGGGGGAAGCACATGATTGTTTATCACTTCGCTCAGAGCCCACATTGCCCGCGATTGTGTTTCTTCCAAATCCTCTTGTTTGTTCTGATAAGTAGGTGCCTTATCCCCATAGCCAATATAGTTTATGAAACTGCCATCTTCCTTCTGGCATTTTTTTATAAACGCAAGATAGGTTGTTAACAGTGACTGGACATTGCTTTTTCCCGTATGCTCTATTAGCCAACTACAGACGATAAGAGCACGTGCGTTATCATCTAACGTATAGCCCAAATCCTTATTTGGTAGAGAATATAAAGCAAATTGAAATAAACCCATCTCATCTGTCATTGAGCGAAGGTGACGAATATTGAGAGGAGGAACAACGGTTCTTATAAGTAAATGGGTATATTCGAGTGCGACATTATTCCACTGCATAGGCCGTGTCATTTCATATGCATTGCGGTCCATTTTGTGCAGTCTTTGTGTATCGCTCAGAAGATCCATTATTGCCAAGGTCATTGCGGCAGAATCTTTAATTGGTACGATTCTTCCGATTGTAGGTATTACAATCTCCTTTGCCTGAGCAAACTCGGTACTTATCACTGCCCGACCAGTCCCAAGAGCATATGATAGTGTGCCGCTTACTGCTTGATTCGGATTGATAGACGTAGAAATATAAATGTCGGTTGCCTGCAGAAATTCTTGTAAATCAGGAAGACTTAAGTATTGATCGTAAAACCGTACATGCTTTTTGAGATTCATCTTCGTGATCAGACGTGCCAGTTCCAAGCGATATTTTTCCCCTTCATTTCTTCGTATTACCGGATGAGTTTCACCCAATATGAGATAAATAAGTGAGGGATATACCTTGATGATGGGTAGAAGTGCCTTAATTGCATATTCAATTCCTTTACCTCGACTTAAAAGACCGAATGTGCTGAGGACTATATGATTGCTCAGCTCAAGTTTATCCTTTGATTCATCCTGAAGCGCAAAGGGTATGGGGTGGATTCCATGGGGTATAACGGATATTTTGCTTCTGGATTTTGGATACACTTTTGTTATGATTTCTTTTGAACGCTTGGTAAGCACAACGATATTACTCGCAAGTTTAATGATTTCAATCGTTACTTCTTTCATTTTGGGAGAAGGTGCGGGAAGGGTCGTGTGCAACGTTACTAGGATGGGTTTTTTACATTCTCGCAGAAAGTAAAGTATATTTTCTCCCTCAGAACCACCAAATATCCCATATTCGTGTTGGAGAATTATCCCTACAATTGACTTGTCTTTATTCATTGTTCTTGCGAGGTTTATATAATCTTGTTTATTATTCTGGTCAATTTCCCATTTAACTTCACGAGGATAGGTAAAGGTATCTAGGGGGGACAAATTAAATGCCGCAACTTTATATTTTAATCCCGATTTTTTAATTTTTTGACTTGAACGAAACAAGTCTTGTGTAAATGTCGCGATGCCACATTCACGTGGAGGATATGTAGACAAGAAGACTATAGTAGTTTTAATTTCGGACAATAGCTTCATTATACTCTTTTTCTCAGATAGTAGTCCACGAGTGGGGGTTTTATAGTTGAGCTGATGAGGACGCGACAGGGGAAGTGGTAGGTTCATTATTGCCCTGATAAATGAAGGATCTTTGAAGGGTTGTGGAATCCTGTGAAACAGTACTTTTTATTTTTAGTTGGACAGTCTTATCTCCGTTTGTCAGATTGTGCAGACAGATATTTTTATCAGTATAATCGGACCATCCGCTGTCGTTCAGATTGTATGACCAGACAAGCGAACAATAATCTGATTGGGTCACTACCGTTATGCAGAGTGGATCTTTCGTCACTACTTCGTTTTCCCTGGGAAAAAAGATTGAAACCGGCCCAACTTCCTTGACACAGGATAAAGGAGTTGGAGTATTGACCGGCTCATCAACCGTGTTTACGGGCAATTTTTCTCCGTTTTCTTTGATTCCCGTGATGATCACCTGTATCGGTGATATTTTTTCGTTTGCCGTCTGCTTTTTCTGCTGGTTGAGATTGTTGAGGTTGAGGATAATCACAGTAAGCATAACGGGAACCGAAAGTACAGCGGTGATAAACTCCACATGACTTTTTTTGGTTGGGAGTGCTTTGTACCATTCAATAAACTTGGATAATTTGTTTTTCATATGCGCATTTATTATAGCACTTTTAAGCAATACAATTGCTGGGGGTGAAGATATGTAAATATACTCAACCTGCATCCCAAAAAAGGAAAGATAAGAAGTTTCAATTACATGCTCTGTATGTATCAAGGTCGTGTCCAGAACAATGAAGAACATTCAAACTTTTACACACAAATTTAGTATTGAAGATTAGTGCTCAAGTATTTTTATCTGAATATCATTCTGAAAGGCTTTTATTTCTGTGATGCCTCCAACGGGAAATGTAATTTTTGGGTCAGAATGACCAAAGTCAACGTTGGCAATAACGGGCAAATCCTTGAGTTCCTTTTTTGTTTCAATAATCTATTTTAACAAATCGTTTGTCATTTTGCTTGTTTTTTGAAATCTTCCGATCACAATTCCTTCGACTTCCTCAAACCCCGGCTGGTGAATAAGTGATTGTAAGTCTCGATCAAATGTATGAGGGACTGATTCGTAGTCATCCTCAATAAAAAGAATTGAGTTTTCAGGACTTGGCATATACTCTGTTCCATGCAATAAATTAAAAGTGCAAAGATTTGCTCCGATTATCGTTCCTTCCGCTTTTCCTTCATGGATAATATAAAACCCATTGTTAAGTATAGGTTCTCTTTTGTCTTGCTCAAGATACCACGGATCATCAGTCCATTCTTTTGAAGACTTTACTTCAAATTGTTCATCAGATAATAAACACTTATTAAAATATTCGAGAGAATAATCAAAATGGAGTTTCTGCCCAAAAGTAGAATAATGTGGCCCAGAATATGTCACTAATCCTGTCTTTGCATAAATCGCATTATTCAGAGCTGTGATATCAGAATACCCACAAAAAATCTTCGGATTCATTCGTATCAAATTCCAGTCGATATAACGAAATAACTGATTACTATTAAATCCTCCTATGACAGTGAGAATAGCCTTCACACTTTTATCAGAGAACGCATCATGTAAATCTTCAATGCGTGATTCGATTGATGAAGAAGCAAAGTCATCAGTCTCACTTACATGTTTTCCAAAGGACAGAGTTAATCCCATCTCGTCAAATCGTTCATTTGCAATTCGCTTTGTTTCTTCGCCAATAAGTTGTAACGAGCGGGACGGAGCAATGACTCTTACCACATCTCCCTGTTTGAGTTTCGAAGGTATAAGTTTGTTCATTTCTAAATTATATCAATTCGACTTAACTCTAGATTGCGTGTTTAGAGCAATGGAGAACTTGCCTGCCGGCAGGCCAGGCATCTGAACCTTTTACGCACAAATTTAGTATGGTAGATAAGATTACTAACTTTTTCTATGAACGATCAATAATCCAACAATATCAATAATTTTTATTGTAGAAAAAAATGATTATTCATATCTGAACGCATCAATTGGATTTAAACTTGCAGCCTTTTGGGCAGAATATGGGTAATCCTACCCCGTTGGCACAAGCCGAATAGTATTTAGTAAGAACTGCTCAACTGAACTAAAGTATTTTTTATGTGAGAATCGGTACTGAAATTCCATGAGATATTCAGGGAGTTTGTGTATGGTAATATACCATATATAAAATCCTAGTGAAACGTTCAGAATTATGCTTATCAGTAAAATTGACCGCATCAAACTCTTTTTAGTATCAATCTTTTTTTTGGAACCGTAATATAATAGGGTTGTGTATCATAATATTCCTTTTGACATATAGGTATTAATCTTGGTAAGATACCTTTGAAAATGATGAAGACTACCAAATATCTCCATATTTACAATAAGCTCCTCAAGAGTTCTGTTGAAGTAACAATAAATAATAAAAAATACCGAGTTGAATATAGTGAAAAAATATGGAATAAATTCTCAAAATCTCTTCATAAATTTTTTGCAGATAATCTTACTTATGCCATAACATGGCATCTTCCTTTAGTTGAAAATAAAACGGTCATCTATCATTTTGATCATCCAGTCGTAGAGCCTCTTTTTTTTAAACTTCTCATGTACAGTATCCCCATGAGTGTGTATGTCTTTAAAAACAGTTCAATTATTTCTCTTTTAAAATCATTTTATAATGCCAATTATATTACTGAGTTTAAAAGTTTGAACCATTTTTACTTTGATTACAAACAACACAATAACTTAAAGGAGTCTAGCCTCGTCCTTTTTTCATTTGGTAAGGATAGCCTTTTAACGTTGGGACTTATTGATGAAATAGGAATAAAGCCAGTCATTATGTTTATGGAAGAGCCTCATAGTAAGTTTGAGAATTATCATAAGGCAATTCTTGTTAAACGGTTTAAAAATGAGTTTACGCATCTTGTTGATTTTTTTCCTGTTTCATTCGGTCATATCCGCCAAAATAAGGGACTATATTGGGGTTGGGATATCATCTTGTCTCAATACATTCTCACACTTATCCCTTACTGTTTTTATTACCGAACAAAATATATTTTTCTTGGAAATGAACAAAGTTGTAACTCATATTCTATGCATTACAGTGGATTTTTGATTAATCCAGTATATGAACAAAGTATAAAAGCTATGCAGCTCCTACAAGATATTCCTAAGTTATTCTCTATAAAAACCCATGTTGGCAGTATTATTGAACCAATTCATGAGTTATTTATTACCTTCATCCTCCATAATCGTTACTCAAATCTCGCAAAGTACCAAACGTCGTGCTTCCTTGATAATTATCAAGCTAAAAAAAGAAGGTGGTGTGGGATTTGCGAAAAATGTGCAAGAATGTATGTTTTTTTTAGAGCTCTCCAAATTGATCCAGCATCGGTCGGTTTTCCAAAAATGAATATGTTTAACCTCAATAAAAAACACCTGTATTCGCTTTTTATTAATAATAAGGAAACAAGTGCATACGGAGGAAGTGGACTAGGAAGGGATGAACAACTTCTCGCTTTTTATTTATCATATAAAAATGGCAGCAGAGGGGATTTGATAAATGAATATAAAAAACATTTCCATATGGAGGCAGTCCGAAGAAAAAAAGAGCTGATAAACACATATTTTGGCATACATTCTTCAATAACTCTTCCTACAGGAGTTAGACAAAAAGTACTTTCAATCTATAAATCAGAACAAAAAAAAGTAATGAAAAAATTCCAATTTGAAATTGAAGAAAAATAATTTCTAGTAGACACACTTTATATCTGCTTCTGGACACTTGTTGGAGTGCTCTCTGGAACTTCGTTTGACTGTGGCTCCTGCGGCACTACTGAGATTAGAATGACTTCGGAGGTAGTTGGCTCACTGGAAGATTTGTTCTAGTCATTAAGATTTTACTATTTATTGAGATGTTAAGTAAATAAAAAGCAAAAAAATTAGTATCCCCCCAATCCATCGAGAAGGTTCCTTTCCGCTATAATGAATTAAGATAGCAGCAAACCCAAACGAAGCCCCAATAAGCCAAAACCAATCTTTTACTGGAACAACAAACCGGGATGGAAAGAGGAGAATGATCCCCCCAATAAAGAGTAAATTGTATACATTACTTCCAATAATATTTCCAATAGTCAACTTTTCCTGGTTGTCTTCTTGACTAAATAAGGTGGTTAATAACTCAGGGAAAGAAGTTGCAATGGCTGTTAAGGTAAGTCCAAGAATGATGGTTGATATTCCTGAAAATTTGGATATCATTTCAGCCGAATCTACTACTAAAAATCCTCCTGCAATAATACCAATAAGAAGTGCTGGGGCAAAGAAAATTGTAGTTAAATCCAGAGAATGGCTTTTTGTTGCTTTAAATTTCCCACTATCCTCATAGTCCCGTCCGAGAATCCCCAATCTATATTCAGCAATACTAAAGAGGGCGGCAAGGATTATAAGAAATAATCCAGAAGATGGCTTGGGAATACTTATAATTTGTGAGGCAAAAAAAAGCACTGTTGCTCCAAACATAATAAGCACATTTTGTTGTGTTTTTCGTGTACCAATTCTTAGTTTCCCACTAAATATTCCAACTGGAAATACCATTAAAATATTTACCACGTTTGATCCAATTATATTTCCCATAGTAAGGCCAATATCTCCTCGATATGCAGAAATAACAGAAACAATTAGTTCGGGTAATGAAGTGCCTAAAGCAACTATGGTTGCTCCAATAACGAGAGGGGAAATCCGCATTATCTGAGATATTCTCTCCGCTAGCTTGACTAGCTTTTGTGTACTAAAAAGAAGAAGAACAATTCCAATTGTGAATTTAATCAAAGATTCATACATGTGCTCAGTATATAGAATTAAATTTTTGATAGATACCCCCGTCCCTTCGTTTCGTTTCACTCAACATCAGTGACGGGGTACTTCACTGGTGAAATTTCGGCTTCGCTTGACCTGAATCCTGCTCCTGCTGGTATTTGACGTATCTACGTATAATCGTTTCATCGATTCCCACAGGTAAGACAAAATAACCAACCGTCCACATGCTTTTGGTATTGTTGTAGAGATTTTCAAGCCAGGTGATTTCATTTCGATTAATCAAGTCTACCGAACTCTTGATCGCCTGTTCTACAACAGACCGAAACTTCGCAGGATTCAGAGTTTTATGCCGATACTTGGTAACAAACACGATGTGATATTGATACCTATAGGCTGTATGAGCTAACAACCATATACCCATATTCCCTTATTGTATCGTATTGACATTTCGCTCGGGCATTCACTCCCGCCTCCCTTTGCAAGGGCGCTCCGCGCCCAAGCTGCAGTGACGGGAATCTCTGCGGAATTTTTAGGTTTTCTTCTTTCCAATTTTCCACACTCCCTTTTCCCGAAATGCGGGAATTGTTTGTCTTCTGGCTGTATTTAAGATAGCAGGAAAAGAACTTTTCTTGTCATCAACATATTCAGAGAGAGGAATAATTTCAAGTCCATCCAAATATGCGAGACGTTTATGAAGTGATTCAAGAACTGCTAATTCGACTATGCGGATCATTGGTTTTGAGTTATAGGAATCATCAAATGATCGAAGAGCTGAATAATATGACTCTTTTTCTTTATTACGTACAATAATTGGAGGAAAGCCTTCACGAATTAGGAGATAATTATTTATCACTCTCCCAATTCTGCCATTTCCATCAATAAATGGATAAACGCTTTCAAACTCGGTATGCAACTGAGCAATTTTATGAATAAAGGGAATCTGTATTTGTGAATTATAATCAATCAAAAGTTCTTGAATTCTTGCTTCAATAAATTCTGGAGGCAATCCAATATGATTTCCTACTCGTACCATCTCATTATCTTTTCTAAATCTCCCCGCCACATCATCTCGGATATTAGTAATGAGCATTTTATGGAGAAGTAAAATCATATCGATTGTTAGGGGTTTTTCAAGTGCTGTTTTTTTTATATACTCATATACCTGAGCGAGATTCTTAGCCTCAAAAACTTCCCGAAGTGATATGTGTCTGCTTATTTCAAGTTGAAGAAGAATCTTTTCAGTTTCGGGAAGGGAAAGAGTAGAGTTCTCAATTGCATTGGAATTATATACCCGCTCGGCAATTTCCACATCATCAACCATGGTAAGGAGTGATTCCTTACCTTTACACTTAGCTTGAAATTGGCCAAACAGCTTCGATATCCGCTGTAATCGTGTTAATCTCATAGTTATATTGTACCATATTAACGGTTTAATGTCAATAGATAGTTAATATATGCGTTATATATGTATATATTAACGGTATTTAGGATATTGCATCAGTATAAACATGAAAAATGGCAATAATATCGGTCGTTTTCACATTTTTTTGTTTTTTGAACTTAAAACCTCTGTCTAGTACTCGAAACTCAAGTTTAATATGATAAATCACTTTTTCTTTATGTCCTCAAAAAGAGGTAATATTTTATCTTTGAGAAGTCCTCTTTGGATTTTGATTTCATGTCCAGAATCTTGAGCTAGATCTTCTATCCGAAGTTTTCTTGGCCGAAGTAGGCGAGGTAAATCATCTCTAGATACGCCAATATAAACTTCTCCTATATTTGCTTGGAAAATACCCGCAGCACACATCATACATGGTTCATTGGAACAATAAATTTCACACCCTTCAAGATTATTTGTTTTCAAATTTCGACAAGCATCTCGAAGAGCTACTAACTCAGCATGATCCGTAACATCTCCTCCCGATTTATCAGTTACATGACCTTTTCCAACAACTTTATCATCTTTTACGACAACTGCTCCAAATGGCCAGTCACCCCCTGCTTTTGCATTTTTTGCTTCCTCAAGAGCAAGAAGCATAAATTGTTCGCGAGTATTATTCATTGATTTAATTTGAGTAAATTTTTAATAGACTGGTATTGAGGAACAAGTTCTCTTTTTACAGAGTCTAATGTAATAAGGTTCCATTTTTCATCTGCTTTATCGCTGAGAAGTTTTATCCGAGCGTCAAAAGACAAATTGGGCCCATAGGCAAGACTTCCAAGAAATCCGGTAACAGATGCAAATCGATAACAATCTGCATTCGAACATATTTCTGCCTCCAATGAGTAGAATTTTTTTACACCATGATGTTGCTCAACACATTTCAATATATTTATTTTTTCTTCATCTGTAATATCAGAATCTTTTGAGAGTATTTCGTTAGCTTTTGAAACACTCATAATTACGTGTTCCTGCATTTTTCCTGCCTTAAATGCTGGTCCGAGCATACAATCCATGAGAAGTGTTCCTACTAAAACTATTTTCTTATCAGATTTTAGTTGAATAGCAAGAATTTGACCTTTTTCTTTTGAAAGGCTTAATTGAAACAGAGAAGGCACCCCATATGTTTCACTTTGGCTTGAAGAAAATTTGGTTATATTCTCAATAAGAGATTGTGTAATCATGTGTATTTCAATTATATCAATTATCCTCAAACAAACTTTTTTGATAAAATAAATCCATGTACAAAATAGTTCGTAAAAGTGAGGCAAGAGTACGGGGCATTGCCCCGAATAAAACAGCCGACAATTACATAACAAAAGAAACTACTCCCGTATTCTCTTTTGCAACCACAAAAGGGGATAATTATTATGAAAAAATTAAAGTGGGGTACAATAGATTATATTTCATTCTTGAAGGAGAACTAGTGTTAACCTTTAATGAAAAAGAAGAGCGACTGAAAAAGGATGATTCCATCTATATTGAGAAAAATACAGAATACGAAATAAATGGAACTTTTAATGCGGTTGTAGTAAACGAGCCTGCGTTTGGAACTATACCCAAATCAGACTAGTTATTCGTCTCTTCTTTAATTTTGTTAAGAAGTGATTCTTCAACTTCAATAAATCCATTTTTAAGATTCTCTCGTCTTATTTTCTCAGACTTTTCCCCCGGGGAAAATATTTTAGTAACCCCATGTCTTTTATTTGAGTATTTTA
>PFLF01000009.1 GCA_002784505.1 Candidatus Roizmanbacteria bacterium CG_4_10_14_0_8_um_filter_39_9 | reverse complement strand
CTTCACCTGTCGTTTTTGATGTAATGCTCTCGGACACAAATAAATTTGATTTAGCCCCTGCAAAATTAACATTATTTATATGAAGATAATCGCCGTCATATGAACGGATTTTCCCTGCAAAATTTAGCTTCTCGATTGACTGCTGTATGGTTGCATCGGTAAAATATAACATTATGTGCTTCTCGTCAAGATTTTTAAACATCGTCTGGACAAGTGTCCCCCAATACTTGGAGGGTGAAAAACCGATAGCTTTATAGAATAATTCATACATGAGACTTCCCAGGATCCCTTTTCTATTTTCTTTTACATACCCAACTTCCTCGCCTACCACATTAAACAGAGTCCATAACACCTGCGGGCAGTCACACTGTTTGACAACCTTTGCAGAGAATGTAAGCCCTCCCGCCTGAGTATCGCCAAAAATGGTAAGCATGTCAACCAATATCTTTGAATCAAGCATGATAATGCCGTCGTAATTTACGCGTGCTCCGCTTTTTTTGTATAACGAGTTAAACAACTCAATTGATTTCACCAGATCTGGTGAAAGGTTGCTGTCTCTGATATAGAACTGATTTACCCCTTTGTGATAGGTAAGGATTTCCTGAGGAACTTTGGGCCGATCATTTATTGTTGCATCAAGTGCATAAATATCATCTGATCTATCAATGGTAATTTTTCCATCCTTCATTTTAAATATTGCATAAGCTGTTAAAAAACCTCCCGTTGCACGAAGTTCTTTATCGTTTTGAAAAAGAAGCAGATACGTTTTTTCTTTTTTTGCACCAAATATGGATGGAATATTTTTGAGAAGTGGTTTCGCATCTACAAACAGTGAGGCCATTCCGACAAACTGATCGCGCAGATTGCTGATCTTGTCTCTTACGACAGTATCGCCGATCTTTTCAGGATATCTTTGGGGATCTATTTTGTTTATTCTTACTTCTGCCTGATGAATGTTTTCTGAAATAGTGTCTATTTTTACCAATACCTTGTCAAGTGTAAGGATTGCCGTTTGTAATCTTCCCTCGGTTGATTTTTCAACAAATGACGACTGACCTTTTTTAAACCCAATAAGATCAGCATAGGGAGAGATCGCAGTAATCGCGTCTTTTCCCGCCAAGATAATATATCGACCGGCCTCAACTGCATTTTTGAAATCTGCAACGTAGGGAACAAATGTTGCCCAATAAACCGTTTTTGCTTCCCTTTCAAGATCGGTATACTTTGTATCTATTTCATTTATTTTTGCACTGAGAAGATCGATGTCATTTTTTGAAAAACTTGCCTTCATCTCCGACGCGGAAGTTGCAACGATCAGCGCCTTCGCCCTTATTTTAGTATAGGGAAGGTAAATGGTAAGATAAGCAGCAATCCCCAAGACAACGAGTATTATTGTTAAAATCGGCAGTATGCCTTTTTTCATAATGATATTCTCTATTTTATCACATTAAATAGCTCCTCGACCGGTGACCATGATAATCGGAGTCTTAATGATGATAAATAAATCCTGAACAAGCGAAACATCATACGCATATTTCGCGTCGATAGCAATGCGTTTATCAAAATTCACTTCGGAGCGCCCTGATACTTGCCATAGCCCCGTTATCCCCGGTTTGACCGATAAAGCAGCCTGAACAAATTCCTTAGTCCGGGGATGTTCTTTTTGTTGATTTTCGAGTTCATCAGGATAGTAAGCTCGCGGCCCAACGATACTCATCTCACCCATAAGCACATTAAGAAATTGAGGAATTTCGTCAAGTGAGTGTTTTCGGATAAATTTTCCGACCTTTGTGATTCTTGGGTCGTTACGAAGCTTGTAGCTTCCCTTTTTATACTCTTCATAGAGCTGTTTGAACCGTTTGTCCGTACGGAGAAGCAGGTGGGCGTTTTGAATCATAGAGCGGAATTTATACATCTTAAATGTTTTTCCATCCTGCCCAACGCGCTCCGGTACATCGGCAAAAACAGGTCCTTTAGAGTCGAGTTTTATTGCTATTGCAACAACAAAGCAAAGAGGGAGAAAAATAATAAGTAGTAAAAAAGAGGCTATAATGTCGCATCCTCTTTTGATATAGGTCTTGTACATAAATTGAGTATCAAATAAGCTTTTCATGCTCCGTTCCTTCAAAATTTTCAACCAATGTTTTAATTTTGGAAATAGAAGATTTTTTACCAATAAGAATCACATCATGCGTATTAACAATAATATGTTCGTCCAAATCAATCCCGACGATAAGCTTCTTATCTTCATAATTATAGATAAGGGAATCCCTTACGTGCTCAAGAAAAACTTTCCCTCGGGTAATATTTTCATAGGGATACTGTTCAAGAGCCTCTTTTAGTGCCTCCCACGCCCCCACATCACTCCACCCAATATCTTCAACGATGGCAAGGGCGTCTTTTTTATCCAGGTTCTCAAGTATTGCATTGTCAAAATTTATGCTTTCAACCTTCCCGTACTGTTTTTTCAGATACGTATCGTAGTCTTTCTTTCCCCAATGGGCAAGAATTTTCTCGGTATTGGTATAAATGGTGGGTGCAAACCGTTTAAATGCCCCATAAATAAATGAGGGTGTTGTAACAAAGTAGCCAAGATTCCACGCATATGCCCCAGACATAAAGAACCTCTGAGCCGTGCTTTCATCTGGCCGGTATTTGAACCCATCAAATGCATAAAAATTGAGTCCTTTGGATTTATGAAGCTCAGGCCCTATGTGGATATATCCTAAGTTTGTGCTCGCATATCGGGGTTTGTGAGCAATAAACACAATAGTTTCGTGATGCTCTGATACGTAGTCTGAAGCCGTTTTTATCATTTTCTTGAAAAGCGCAACCTCTTTGACTAAGTGATCACTCCACAATATTGCCACTGGTTCTTGAGGACACACCTTGTTCAAATGTCCCATGATGAGGGCTATGGCAGGACCTACATCTTTTTTTTCCGGCTCAAGGAAATAGTTTTCACTCGGGATCATGGGTAACTGTTTTTGGATCATTTCCTGGTATAAAATATTTGTGGAAATATAGATATCATTTGGAGATATATCTGGCTGCAGTCTTTCAACAGCAAGTTGCAAGGTTGATTTATCACCAATTAGTTTTTCAAATTGCTTGGGAGATTTTTTACGCGATAGTGGCCAAAGTCGTGTTCCGGTGCCTCCTGCAAAGATCACTGCCTTCATAGTATTTCTTCTTCTTTTAAACTGATAAGCTGTTTGATGCGGGAAATAAATATATCTTTCGAAAATTTACCCGCCTGCTGTTTTCCAAAAAGATTGGTATTGCGCTTTAGATTGTATGATATTTTGTGCCATCTTTCAAGCACGGACGAAAGCCCGGCCGAACTCTGTTCATAGAAAAAAACACCTGTCATATCTTGGATGACGGTCTCGGCATTCCCGCCATGGCCGTAAGCAATGACGGGACAGCCACATATCTGAGCTTCAAGTGAAGTATAGCCAAAATCCTCATTTTGAGGCATTATGAGCCCTTCAGCATGCATATATAACGCTACTAGTTGCTCATCCGAAATATCCTGTAAAAAAGTAGTTTCCGACCCTGCGGCTCTTTTTAATTGATTTTGTCTTGATCCTTTCCCAACCACAATAAGTCGGCTCTTTGTCAGGCGACATGCTTCAACTGCAATTTCAATCTTTTTGTATGGTTCCAACCGTGAAACAACTAAAAAGTATGGTTTTTTCTCAGAAAAAGGAATGAGCGTGTCGGAAAAAGGATTTTTCTTGAATTTTGTTCGTATCCCTTCCCAGTAGTCTATTTCAAAAGGAGGATATAATACCTCAGACGTTATTCCATAATATTTTTTACAGCGATCTCTTACTGTCTTGGACAATGAGATTATTAGATCTGGCCTTCTGGATGCGATACTATCCCAGTGGCGGACGTACTTCATAAATATACTGAGGGCCCAGCGAATGACGCCGTGAAGATACTCTTTCGGATAGAGCCATATATAGCGCGTTGGAGTAAGGAGATAACAAATATGCCGCGTTTTTGGTTTGGTTATGATTGATTTTGCAAAAGAGGAAGTCACAGAAATCACCGTGTCATAAGCCGAAAAATCAAATGATTCAAATGCTATCGGATAGAATATGAATGAAAGTATCCGGCTTTTCTTTATCCAGCTTGGAAAGTGCTGAAGAAACGATGTTTTGATGTTGAGCCTCCTTGCCCACTTTGCATCCTTTAAATCGACATAAGACGTATAAAATGTAGCATCGGGGTAGATTGAATACAGGGTAGGAAGTAGTCTTTCAACACCCCCCCACTTGTCAATCCAATCATAGACGATCGCAACCTTATTGGATGAGTTGGCCATAAATATTATTTTAATATATTCCGATAGATCATTTCTGTCTGCGCGGTCATTTCCTTGAAGGAAAAATGATCAAGTAGTTTGTTATAGTCCGGGCGCTCTTTTTTTTGCCCATCAAAAAATTGAATTACTTGGGACATATGGTCAATCGAAAACGGATTAAACGAGATATAATGATCTGCCAATAATTCCTTAAAAACATCGATATCTGAAGCGATAATGGAACAGTTGTAGTAAGCTGCCTCAATAATCGGAAGGCCGAATCCTTCAGAAAGCGACGGGTGAATGAGCGCTTTTGCGTGCATATAGAAGAAAACTAAATCGGAAAACGTCGGATTATGGTAAAAACGGATATTGTCTGACTGAGGCATACTCGTTTTTAACGATTTCGCAAAATAATCGTCTGGACCAACTAAGACCAGCTTTGAGTCGCCTTGAATCCGGGAAAATACCTCGATAAGTCTATTGATATTTTTGTGCGGGTAAAAATTACCAACATAAATATAAAAAGGAAAGGGATACGTGCTCTTCAGGCGGTCGTTTGATGTTGACTGGGTCAACTCATACCCCATTCCTTCATAGATGGGAAAAATTTTAGACTTATATTTCATGCCATAGTAGGAAAGCAGTTGATTGCGAATTGTTTTAGTGGGAGTAATGATTGCTTTTGAGTTGGTAACTTGAGATTTGAGAACGTACTGAAATGCTCTATGCTTCAACTCGTATATCAGCCCATGCTGCGTCGACGATTTTCCTGTTTTAAAAAATAGAGGAGTCATGTCATGTATGGTTGTCACAAAGGGACGTTTATATAAAATTGGATAACCAAAATAGGTAAAGTGCATGAGATCCAATCTTTGTTTTTCAAGGGCAATGTAATAGCTCGTTTGTTCCTTTACGCTATGCCAGAGATATGGTGCCTCATGAATAATGACGCCCGGATAGGTACTTTGAAGTTCTAAAGCATCCTGGGGCAGGGCAAAAAGATGATATGAGAATAGAGGGTTTTCTTTTTGTAACAGCCAGTGAAGATAGTTACGAAGATATGTACCAACTCCCGTCTGACGATAAAGCCGCACATCAATTCCTATCTTTTTCATACTGCTCTTTTTTTTAGATCGATTAAAGCATATACGAACCAGTTGATTACGAAAGGATAAAGTTTGGCGTAATGCTTTCTATAAAATATGGCTAAGGCTTCATAAAAAAATCCTCTAACCTTTTTTTGCCAAACCGGATCATTCTTTTTTTTGAGACCGCTTTGATATTTAAAGTGAAGTACGCGATAAACCGGATAATATACAATTTTATAGCCCAATTCTTTGATTCTAAATGCAAGATCGATATCTTCCCCATACATAAAAAAGTCTTCGTCAAAACCCTTTAACTTTTTTAATAGCGGTTGAGGGGCAAGGAAGAATGCACCAGTTGGAGAATCTATTTCATGAGTCAGTTGTTTATTTAAATGCACCAGATGATAGCCGCCAAATATTTTATTTAAAAGTGGAATATTTTTAAATATTTTTTCTAGTCCAACAAAATAACAAAATGATCTCCATAACGTAGGGAATCCTCTATGGGATGCCGGGTCAATAGACTCGTCAGGAAGGTTCACTTGGACGGTTAATGCGCCAATATGCTTATGACTGCGCATGTGTTCAATCAGGTCCTTAAAATGAATTTTATCATCAACAAAAACATCTGAATTTAAGTAGAGAGCAAAATCGCCCTGAGAAACGGCAAGCCCTTGATTGTTGGCCTTTCCATACCCCGTATTTGTTTTATTCAATATAAGCCTCATATCGTCTTTTTGAATCGCTTGAAGCATTTCTTTCGATCCGTCTTGTGAGGCATTGTCAACAACTACGATCTCATAACATAACATTGATGTTTGTAATGCTTCGCGCAGCTGTTGAATACACTTCAAGGTAATATCCTTCGTATTAAAGGAGGCAATGATAACAGAAAGATCTTTCTTCATATGTTATATTATACCAACAATGAGAGAAGATTAACGTTTTGGAGATTGCTTTACACGTCTTGCCTTACCTCCGGTTCCGACTTTTCTACGTTCGCGAACCCGTGGATCACGTCGCAATAACCCTTGCTTCTTAAGGATGGGTCTTTGTGTTTCTTTATCGGTTTTTTCAATCGCCCGTGACAATGCAAGTACTATGGCATCAAGTTGTCCAATTTTTCCGCCACCTGAGACAAGAATAGAAATTGCGAATCTTTCATCATTCCCCGTAAGTTTGAGCGGGTTCAAATATTGTGCTTTCTCCCTTAGTGATGGAAAACTTGCTCCGATTGGCTTTTTATTCACTATTATGTCACCCTGCTTTACCTTCATATCTCCAATCATAGCCATTTTATCTTTTCCGGCAATATAGAGTCTTGCCCGTGCAACGGCCTCTTTGCGTCTTCCAATCGCTTCATAATAGTAAATGGTTTTTGCTTTTTTTGCCATGATCTTTTCAATAAATTAGTAATTACTTAGTTCCAAATCTGCTTTTATATGAATGTCTTTCGTCAGGAAAAACAAATAGACGTGCCATACGTTTTGCACGAAGTTTATTTTTGGGCAACATTCCTGAGACCGCCTCTTCAATAATTCTATTTGGATTTTTTACTATCAACTCCTCGGCGCTCGCAATATGCAGCCCTCCGGGATAACCGGAAAAACGCGTATACTTCTTATCCTTCATCTTTGACCCGGTAAAGACAACCTTGGCTGAATTAATCAGTACTACAAAGTCCCCCGCATCTAAATAAGGGGCATAATCTGCCTTTTCTTTCCCTTGAAGAAGCGATGAAATCTTGGGAGCAATTCGTCCAACAACCTGATCTTTAAGATCGATAAGATGCCAGATCCGTTTAATATTTTTTGCTGAAATTGGTTTTGTACTTTGAGTTAAATGAATCATATGAAATCAGAAATTGTTATTTTTAGTTTCTTCAACTGCTACCTTTGCTTTTTTCTCCTCTTTTACTACTGGTTTTTTTGCCAGTTTCTTTTCTGGTTTTCTTGTTTCTAAAACAACGGGGTATGCCCACTCAAGTCGGACCACTTGTGCACCGTCTGATGGTCTTTGTCCTAAAAGAATAGTTTTTGTATATCCACTTTGTATATCTTTAAGAGCGGGACCGACCACTTTTACCAGTGTGTTTAATACAGTCTCGTTGGTTACTCTACGAAGGATAAAATTTCGATCTGCTTCCGTGTTCGTTTTTGCCTTGGTTACCAAACGTTCAAGTGCAGACTGCGCAGCTTTTCCTTTTTGTTTGGTAGTAGTCATTTTACCTGACACTAAAAAATTGGCAACCAGCTTTTTTATAAGCATGCTATTTGAGTCTTGACCAAATCCAAATTTTGCTTTTTTTATTCTATGTCTCATACATTATTTCCATTCAACACCTAACTTTTTAAGCTCATCTTTAATTAACTCTATCGACTTTTTTCCCAACCCCTTGAATACAACCAGCTTGTCCTCACCGATTCTAATGAGGTCTGCTACTGTTTCTATATTTTCACGAAGCAGTGCATTGACCACACGTGATGGTAGGTTTAGTTCATCAATAATAAGATCGTAGAATTTTTTATCAATCTCAACCTTCGCATCTGAAGTTGTTGCAACTTCTGATTTTGCTTCTCCCGTTTCGCTGACTGCAAGAATGTGATTAAACTGCGCAGAAATGATTTCAGACGCTTTTTTAAGTGCTTCTTCAGGGCTAATGCTGCCGTCTGTCAAGATTTCAAGGATCAACCTATCATAATTGGTTTTTCGACCGACACGAGCATCCTCGATTTTAAAGTTTACCTTTTTAACTGGTGAGAATGATGAATCGATGTTTATGAATCCGAACTCTTTTGTTTGTTGTTCTTCTGCGGGGACATATCCATATCCTTGCTCAACAAAAGCCTCAAGCTCAATTTTCCCCTTAGGGTCAGTAATTTCTCCGAGATAAAGATCTTTATTCACGACTTCAAGTTCACCCTCAATATCTTTCGCATAAATTTTTCCAACTCCCTTTTTAGAAAGCGATATTTTGTATGTTATTTCTTCTCCGGGAAGTGTAAATCGGACAAGTTTAAGATTGAGAACAAGCTCCAAAGCTGTTTCTTTGACTCCTTTTATTGAGCTGAAGAGATGAGGAACATCTTCTATTTTTACCGAAACAATAGCCGCTCCTTTCAAGGATGATAATATCGTCCTACGAAGTGCATTCCCAATACTCTGTCCGAAGCTTGGGGAAAGAGGCTCAAGTACGAACTTCCCATAATCGAGAGAGCTTTCCATTTTTTTTGTAACAAAATTTGGTGATATCATAATAAAAATAACATTAAATAATAATCAGCGCGAAAAATACTCAATTACTAATCTGAGAAGTATTTGCTTTTCAATAAGTTCTGAAGAGGGCTCCAATATTAGCTTGCCTACCACGGCTTTTCTTTCCAGCCATGCAGGAAATATCCCTTCTTTATTTTCTAGGGCACGCTCAACGGCAGGAATTTTTTGTGTTTTTTCGTCTGCAAAAGTAACTATATCCCCTGGTCTCAATCTGAATGAAGCGGTATTTGCAACCTTATCGTTGACCTTGATATTTTTATGACTTACCAGCTGTCTTGCAGCGGCTCTTGTGGGTGCAAATCCAAGCCTGAAAACAGTATTGTCTAATCTTCTTTCAAGAAATTGGCACATAAAAAGACCGGTGTTTCCCGGCTTTTGTGCAGCCTCTTCAAAGTATCTTTTGAGTTGTTTTGCACTTAGTCCAAAAATGTGTTTCAACTTTTGAGTTTCGCGAAGCTGACGTCCACGCTCTGACATTTTTTTCACCCTTCCCGTTGCGCCGTGTTGCCCGGGAGGAACATTAAGTTTTTTTAAAAGGTTCGCATGCGACTTAGTTCCTGGAGTTTTCAATCCAAGATCAACTGCTTCCCGTCTCGCTAACCTATTTTTTGGGCCGATTTGTCTCATAAATTAAAACCTATCCAATAATTGGTAATCTTATACTCGTCTTATTTTGGGGGGCCTTACACCGTTGTGTGGAACTGGTGTAACGTCAATAATAACATCGATTTCAAGGGCAGACGCCTTAAGAGCGCGAAGAGCCGCTTCGCGACCCGGGCCAATTCCCTTTACAAAAACAACGGCACTCCTAAGGGCATGGTCTGTTACGGCTTTGCGTACTGCGCTTTCTGTTGTAACCGTTGCTGCATAAGGGGTTGATTTCCGTGCACCATTAAACCCGTGCATACCGCTTGAACTCGTAACAATAACCTGTCCCCCATCATCTGAGATGGTGACCAGGGTATTATTGAATGTGGCGGTAATATAAATTTTCCCGTTTTCAACTACTCTGTTTTTTTGTTTTTTTGTATTTTTCATATATTGTTACTTAGTGGTTTTTGCCGCAACTGCTGTTTGTGTCTTTGCCTGTTCAAGCTTTGCCCACATTTCTTTTTTCAAAGCTCCAACAGTCTTTCTCTTTCCCTTCTTTGTTCGGGCATTGGACTTAGTCCGTTGGCCATGGACAGGAAGTCCTTTTGTGTGTCGCGAACCCTTGTAAGATCCCATTTCTTTTAATCTTTTTATATTGCTGTTGATTTCTTCTCTCAAATCTCCTTCAATTTTATAGTCATTTTCAACCACTGCCGTAATTTTTTTTACC
>PFLF01000066.1 GCA_002784505.1 Candidatus Roizmanbacteria bacterium CG_4_10_14_0_8_um_filter_39_9 | reverse complement strand
GCGTAAAACCTAAAAACCCCGCTTGTTTGAAGCGGGGTAATTATTAATAATAATTACTTATCCGCCATAAATAAGCGTGATAACGAGTAGAAACATAAATGGTATTATGATATTTTCGACTTCCATATTTTTTGGTTTTTTGCCCCAAAAACTAAATGAACCCGCCTTCTGGGCGGGTTTGTGTATCAGTTTTATACAACAACTACTCCGCCCTTTGGGGGGTAATTAGAAGCATAAAACAGACTGATACTATTTTATTTACCATGTTAGCTTAACAATATAACACAGGATGTTATAAAATGCAATGGCATTTTTTAATGATCAATGTTCAATAACCAATGCTCAGTGAATTATCAATTATCCAATATGTTACTCTCCCTTTGATTTGATGACTGAAAATCCAACAAAAGGTTGGAGTATTTTTGGAATTGTTATTGATCCATCTTTTTCCTGAAAGTTTTCAAGGAGAGCAATCAGGATGCGAGGAGATGCAACTGCCGTGTTATTAAACGAGAAACAATATTCCTTTTCTCCGGTCTTCTTTCGGAATTTAATATTGAGTCTTCGTGTTTGAAAGTCACCCATAATGGAGTTACTCATGGTCTCTCCATAGCCGTTGCGGGAAGGCATCCAGGTCTCAGTATCATATTTTTTCAGTTGCGGCTCACCCATATCTCCGGTACACATGAGAAGTACCTGGTAGGGAAGTCCTAACTCTTGTAAAATTTCCTCTGCATTTTTCTGAAGCTCTTCGTGAATAGTGCGCGCTTCGTCAATATTATTACTATTCAGTATTACTTGCTCAATTTTCCAAAACTCATGAAGCCGGTACATTCCCTTAGTATCTTTTCCATATGATCCTGCCTCACTGCGGAAGCATGGCGAAAATGCAACAAATTTTTTAGGCAAATCTTTTTCATCAATAATTTCATTACTATAATAGGCAGTAACAGGAATTTCAGCTGTAGCCGTAAGATATGCATCATCATCAACATCATTTAATTTATATAATTCCCTTTCTCCCCAAGGGAGGTGTCCTGAACCAAACAACGTAAATTTTTTGATGATGGCGGGAGCAATAAGAGGAGTATATCCTTTTTTTGTCAGTTTTTGCAAAACATACATGAGTAGGCCCAGATGAAGTAATGCCCCCTCATTTTTTAAAAAATAACCACGAAATCCGGAAACTTTGGTCCCCCGTTCAAAATCAATAATACCAAGACTCGTTCCCAGATCAATATGCGATTTGATTTTAAAATCAAACGTGCGGGGCTCTCCCCACTTTCTTTGAACAACGTTGTCTTTTTCATCTTTTCCAACAGGAACTTCATCAAGGGGGACATTGGGAACAAAGCTTAAGAGTGTATTTAATTTTTCCTCAACCAACCTTAGTTCTTCTTCTATAGTTTTTAGTTCTTCTTTTATCTCTTTGCCTCGAGCCTTTGTATCATCGGTAAAGGGTTGTCTCGCGATCTTATTTCGCTCTTCACGAAGGGCCTGCACTTTTGCAATTATTTCCCGCCGCTTGTCATCATATTCAAAAATTCCCTCGATATCCGCCTGACGGTTTTTATTTTTAAGAGTCTCCAAGACTTTCAATTTATTTGTGCGAATAAAATCAACGGATAGCATATGGATTTATTGTATCAAATTTACTTTGATTTTTTTTATCAATCGTTCAAGCGCAATTCGGCGGTGATTTGTTTTCTTATGTTCTTCATCAGTTAATTCATCATAATATTTATGATATTTGTCAACAATAAATAGAGAGCGATACGGATATCCGTTTGTGGGGCGAGAGCTTGCCCGTAGCGCAATATGGCCGGAAATTTTTCCCGTTTCGGAAAAGAGGGTGCCGTTTAGAGGATTAAAATAAGTGATTACAGTTTGAAGGCATGCCAAACGCTTTTCGATGGGAATATTAATAAGCCTCAAAAGGGTGTATGCCATGAGTTCCTCATCGGTACCATCATGACCAACCCATCTTTTTGATTTAACCCCCGGCTCCCCGTTAAGAATATCGATCATTACTCCACCATCATCAGCAATCGTTGGTAATCCTGAAAGTTTGCCGTAGTATTTTGCTTTGAGGATCGAATTTTCAAGAAAAGTTTTCCCCGTTTCTTCGGGGTCCTGGGATATGTGAAGATCATCCAGGGAAAATATTGAAAGTGTAGGGGATAGATTAGCAGTCCCCAATTTTAATTCTTCAAGCTTAGCTTTGTTGTGAGTGGCAAGAAGAAGAGGCATAGAATGTTCAATATACAATAATCAATAACCAGTGAATTTAAAATTACAAACCTAGGTCTTGTGCAATCGATTGCATTGATTTGAGGACAATCCCTACAAATTCATTTATGGGAATGTTAAGTTTTACTTCACACATCTTAATTTGATCTCGGTTAACGCCTGCCGCAAAAGATTTTGCCGGGAATTTTTTTAAGACGGATTCAACAGTGACGTCTTGAATTTTTCGCGTTGGCATGACGAGAGTTGTTGCGACTATAAGGCCGGTAAGTTCATCGCAGGTATAAAGCGCCCATTCCATCGGAGTTGAGGGTTTATTTTCACCATTATGATGGTGGTTATGGACAAGTATTGTTTTGAGTAATTCCGGATCTTCTTCCCCAAGCTCTTTAATCCACTCAACAACTTGTACAGCATGACGGGCATGATCGTTTTGTGTTACTTCCCAATCTCCATCATGAAGCAATCCTGCCATACCCCATTTTATTTCGTCACCATTAAATTTTTGGGCGAGCGCTTTCATTGCGGCCTCAACTGCAAGACAGTGCTTAATCAAATTTTTATTTTTTATTTTGTCGTTTAATAATTCAAGAGCTTTTTCACGGGAAAGTGTAAGCGGGGAGGATCTCACACTTTGTGTTAAAAGATCATTTACGCGCTCATCATTTATAATAAATTTCTTTGTCACAATTCCTCCATTAAACCTTATGATAAGTTCAATTCCCTTTTCAAGTCCTTTTTTGAGTTCTTCAACCGACATTTCTGGACCACCATCAGCATATAAAACAACGTCCTTTGTCTTTTCTGTTATCTTTGTATCATCACAGTCGCGGTAGTTTAAATCTAAGGTCATATTCTTTTTAGAATCTGCGTAGATGAGTTCACCTTCGTGGATAAGAGTATCTTCATCGTCGCCAAGTAATCGTATTTTTTCTCCTTCTGCTGCAAAACGTAGTGTAGTTGGAAATTCGAGGTGTTTTCGATCAAAGGCACCAAGTGCAATTTTTGAATCCAAAACTGCAACATTATATGCATCAACCAATGTGTTGATGTTATATAGGCCTTTGCCTTGTATAATACGACGAAGTAATGCATCAGCAGATGGGTGCCGTTTTTGCCAATCAACTCCAAATGTCTTAAACATACTTCTATACATTTTGATACTGGGAATTGAATCGAGATCTTGGAGTGAAAGTGATGATTGAATGGAGGATGAAACAGATTTTTTAAGTTGATCTAACTCTCCATTTTGTTTTTTTATGGATACTCCCTCAATGATAGCATACCCAACTTTCATATCTGGAAATTTTTGTATTACTTGATCGCTGATATAAAAATGAGGATTTTTTACAACTTTTGTTGAAACGGTTATTTTTGGTTTTGGATCAGAGCTATTTTTTACAGGTCTCAGTGTAGGGAATGGTATTACCTCTTTAATATTTGTTGCATTAGTAAGAAGCATGACGAGACGATCAATTCCGATTGCAATGCCACATGTCAAAGGAAAGCCATGCTCAATGGCCTCAATATAGTCATAATCTGTTTGATGAGCGTCTTCAAAACCTGCCTTTTCACGTTTTTTTTCGTCCACAAAGCGCTTTCTCAAATCAATTGGATCATTAAGCTCAGAATAATTATTTCCGAGCTCAGATCCAAATGCAAACATTTCAAATCGCTGAGTAAATCGCGGATCTTCACATTTTTTTGCAAGAGGAGATACCTCAATGGGGTAATCGTAAATAATGGTGGGTTGGAGTAAATTTGATTCGACACGTTCTTCAAAAAGTAAAGCAATAATTTCTCCAATTGAATTTGTTCGTGCAATTTCTTCATGTTTTTCCTTGTTAGTTATTAAGGCAACAGCTCTTTTTTTTGCCTCTTCTAGTGTTTTCCACAAAAGGGTGTCCTCATTGGTATATTTCTTTATCGCTTCAGCAACTCGGTATCTTGGCCACGGACTTTTTACAGACATCTGCGTTCCCTGATATTCAAACTTTGTTGATCCGTGTACTTGCATAGCTACATTTTCAATAATTTTTTCAATTACATCCATTCCATAATAATAATCCTGATAGGCGATCTGAGCTTCAAACATGGTAAATTCAGGGTTATGGTCGCTATCATATCCTTCGTTACGGAATACTTTCGTAATTTCATACACTTTTTCAAATCCGCCAACAATTAACCTTTTTAAGTACATTTCATCAGATATCCGAAGATAAAAATCTGCATCAAGTGCGTTGAAATGCGTTTTAAAAGGTTTTGCAAATCCGCCCCCATAAATTGGTTGGAGAGTAGGCGTCTCTATTTCAATAAAATTTTTAGCATCAAGAAAATTTCGGATAGATTGAATTATTTTACTTCTTATTCCAATTCTTTTTTTTACTTCAGGATTCAATATAAGATCTAAATATCGTTTTCTAAAACGGTCTTCAATATCTTTTAAACCATACCATGAATTCGGAAGAGGGAGAATAGCTTTAGTCAGTAGGGTATATGTATTTGGGACAATTGATATTTCGCCAGCAATAGTCTTTCCAACCTCTCCCTCAACTCCAACAAAGTCACCAATATCAAGAAGGTCAAGGTTTTTAAAAGCATCGGCTCCAAGGACCGCCTTTTTAAAGAATAGTTGTATTTTGCCCGATTCATCCTTTATGTCAGCAAAGGCAATATTTCCATGAGTTCGGAAGGAAAAAAGTCTACCCGCAGTCTTTACTGTCTTGCCCTCACCCTTCAAACACTCACTAACAGTATTTTTTTTGTCGTATGATGAAGGATACGGGTTCCATCCGATTTTACGAATTTTTTTTAACTTTGCCAAACGGTCTTCCTTAAATTTATCAATAGATGCCATATAATTTTAGGAATAAATCTCTTTAATGGTGTAAATGATTTTTCCAGAGGGAACAGTAATATCAATTATATCACCTACTTTTTTCCCAAGAAGTGCCTGCGCGATAGGGGAAGTTGATGACAGCCTTTTATTCATAGGGTCAGCCTCATATTCGCCAACAATCTCAACAGTATCAAGATTGCCCACAATATCAACCTTTATTTTCGAACCGACCGATACAATCAAATTGTTCGTATTGGTCGATAGTACTGATGCATTTTTTAAAATATAATTTATTTCAGAAATGCGACCTTCAAGCATCGATTGTTCTTCGCGCGCGGTTGTATATGCCGAGTTTTCAGACAAGTCACCCATGCTTCGCGCTTTATGAAGTTTTTCTAAAACCACAGGACGATCTGTCTCCTGAAGTTTTTTTAATTCAGCACAGAGCGCATCAATTCCTTGCTTTGTTATTTCTATCTTTTTTTGTTGCATATCTTAAGTGATCCCAATCGAATTCGAATCGATGTTTACAGGATGAGAACCTGTCGTCCTAGGCCTCTAGACGATGGGACCCTTCGTCACTCACGCTCCTCAGGATAAACCCTTTGGCTGTTCCATGAATAATTGTATTACAATTGTAGCACAAGAACTTCAAAAAACCCCGCTTTTTTAAGCGGGGCTTATGGTTAGTTACAAGATAAAGAAATGATTATTTTGCCGGCGCACATCCTGCAGCGGAGGTGGTTGTTCCAGATCCGGCGGCAACCTCATCGGTTAGTGACAACGAAACCGCAACATCATTTTTTGAAATTTCATTTTTGCAGTACTCAGGTTGATTGGAACCTGACGCACATAGAATTTCTTTTATCGCATTTGGATTTCTGCCTCCAAAGTCAAATTCAGATACTGTCTGGGAATTATTCACGAGTAATGTTGGCGATCCCGATACTTTATATTTTGTCGCAAGAGCAAAATCAGCCTGTGCATATTTAACTCCTCTTGAAGCATCTGTCATACACGCGCTCAAGTCAGAGGTGCTAACATTTGCAGTTCCTAAACACTGTTCAGAATTACCTTCTTGCATGTAGCAGGAAACATATGGCCAGTATTTTTCTTTCTGTTCCTCACGGATACAAATCTGTCTCAAATTTTCAGTTGCTTCTGTGCCTCCTGCAGCCTGATCATGCATTGAAACGAGTTTTCCACCTTCAACACTTCCGATATATCTGACGGTAAGGGATGAAAGAATATCTGGGATTTCTTCATATGCTTTTTTAAATACGCGCTGCATCTGAAGACCGTATGGGCAGTTTGAAACGATGAAGGCGGTTAAATCTGGTTTTGCAACCTTCTTAATATCTTTCGCTTGAGTAGTTGTTGAAGCAGCTTGTGCGGCGGCCTTTGGGTTATTCAGATCATCAACTTTAATACCTGATGTAAAAAGCAATTTTCCGTCACGTGATATATATGATGTATATTGTTGACCCGCAACCTTAAGTCCAAACTCAATCATACCGTTTGTTTCCTTAACGCTTGTTATCTCATATTTTGTGCTTGGATTGTTGATTACTTTTTTTATGACCTCAGGAATGACCTTAGTTTTCATGGTATTGAGATCCGGTCCTCCAGCTTTTGAAAATTTTAAAAAAAGAAATAAGACAACGAGCGCGCCGACAAATATAAATGGAACCCAATTTTTTTTGACTAAGACCTCTCGGGGTTCAGACGAGGAAGCCACTTCCTGCTTGTGGTGAACTTGTGTTTTTTTCATAGTTACATGATTAAATATCATTTTGTTCAAATTGTCAACTCGTATTTAATAGGTATGAGTTATCAACAAATGACGGATCCTATGGGAAGGGTCTCGGGTAAGAAGAAGAGATGGGCGATATGACCTTCTAAATCACCCATCAGAATGAAGCCATGTGAGGTTTTTCCCGCCATTTGTTTCGGTTCCAGATTTGCAACCACTGGAACCCGTTTATCTATGAGATCTGCAGGGGCAACGTATTTTGCGATACCGGAAAGTATTTCAACGACCCCATAATCGGCACCTGTATCAACGCTGAGAAGAAGTAATTTATTTGAGCCGACCACCGGGATGGCCGATTTTATCTGACCCACCCGAACGTCAAGCTTAAGAAAATCGGCAAATGTGCAATTTGGTTTTTTCATGTAGTTAATTATATAAAATAATTCCACTCTTCGTGCCCTTTTTATTTTCGGTAAGAGCTACTTCCAGTTCCTGTTTGAAATAAGGGTTAATCAGCTCAAGAAAAATTGGTGAATCAATCGTATAAGTTCCGTAAATTCGGTCAGTAATTTTCATAAAGTCTTTACTTTGCGTATATTCGATATAGGTTGCTGCCGATTTTTTCGGTTTTATAGATAGTTATCAATCCTATCTCATTCGTATTTTTTACATGAGGGCCCCCGCAAAATTCTTTCGAATAATCACCGATAAAATATACTTTTACCATATCCGGATATTTATCACGGAAAAAAGACATGGCTCCCAGTTTCTCTGCTTCTGATTTGGGAAGATTTTTAAATTCTACCGGAAGAGAAGCTTTAATTTGTGTGTTAACGATCTCACCAACTTTTGCAATTTGTTCAGGAGTCGGTTTTTGGGTAGAGTAAAAGTCAAATCGTAACCTTTCTCCAGTAATATTTGATCCTTCTTGCCTTATTTCAGATCCGAGAATATCATACAGCGCCTGATGAAGTAGATGTGTTGCCGTATGGTAACGTAATGTTTTGGTGCTGTTATCGGCAAGGCCTCCTTTAAATTTTCCAATCGAGGCACTGCGCGACGCATCTTTGTGTTTTTGAAATTCATCATTAAACTGTTTTTTATCTACAGCTTCGCCTTTTTCACGGAGAAGTTCTTCAGTCACTTCGAGAGGAAATCCAAATGATTGATAGAGATTAAAAGCGTCTTTTCCGGATACTGTTTCCATTTTTTGAATTTCTTTTAATCCTTTTTCTAGACTCAATGAAAATCGTTTAATTTCTTCTTCAATAGTTCTGCTGACCAAGGAAAAATCATCCCCCGTTTTAAAATAAACACCTTCATACATTTCATGAACTATCTTTGAGATCTGTGCTACTTCATTTGCAGAAGGCAACTGACCGAGGAGTTTGCGAAGTTTGACGGTCAATCTTCGAAGGAGCCGTCTTAAAACATAGCCCTGTTCTTTGTTTGAAGGGAGGACGCCGTCTTCTATAAGAAAAACCGAAGCCTTCAAGTGATCAGCGATAATCCTCATCGCATGCTTATTATCTCCGTCATATTTTTGCCTTGTGATCCGTTCAATTTCTTGAATAATGGGACGGTAAAGAGACGTTTCAAACATGTCTGGGTTATCTTCCATCGCCATCATAAGTCGCTCCAACCCTCCTCCAAAATCGACGTTCTGTTTTGGGAGAAGTTCAAATGATCCATCGGGCAGTTTCTTATATTGCATAAAGACGGAGTTACCTATTTCCAGAAATCTGCCGCAGTCGCAGTTAGGGTGACACACCTTTCCAAACTTTGGATCATGAGCAACTGAGGTGAATTCGTAAAATACCTCACTGTCTGGTCCTCCCGGCTCACCTGTTGGCATTTGACTCGGGGCGCCAGCCCTTGACCACCAATTACCCTCATATTTAAAAATCCTGTTTTCAGGAATTCCGATTGTTCTCCAAATGTTATAAGAATCATCGTCAGGTATTATTCCATCCACACCCTTGAAAACGGTTACATATAATTTTTCTTCAGGTAAATGAAGTTCTTTTGTAAGAAATCCCCAGAACCATACCAACTGTTCCTTTTTAAAATAATCGCCGAGAGACCAGTTGCCCAACATCTCAAAAAAAGAGTCGTGCCGGTTGTCTCCCACCTCATCAATGTCTTGAGCGCGGATACACCTCTGGATGTTGTATAATCGAGTACCTAAAGGATGTGATTCTCCCAGAAGATATGGAACAAATTGCTGCATGCCGCTGCCGGTAAAAAGCGTTGTAGGATCATCTTTTGGCACGAGTGCAATGGAGGGCGCTTCTTTGTGACTCTTGCTCTCCATATACTTCGAGTAGCGTTTTCTGAAATTGAAATGGGTTATTGGCATAATGTAAAATTATATCAAATATGATTATTAAAACATCTGAATTTGAGGCAATTGAGCCGTTCCTGCAACGATTTATAAAGCCAGATCTCCTTTCGCATAAAGGACAAAACGGCAAAATTACCATCATTGGAGGGTCCTCTTTATTTCATAGCGCCCCTATTTGGAGTGCGCAAGTAGCATCACATTTAGTTGACATGGTACATTTTTCATCGACACCCGAAAACAATAAAACCCTTCTTGATATTAAAAAAAAGTGGCAAGGGGGGATTGTTGTCCCTCTCAAGGATATTGGGAATTACATTGCCGAAGATGACGCAGTATTGATTGGTACGGGCATGATGAGAGAAGGAAATGAGGGAGTTCATACGAAAGAATTGACCCACTCATTACTTATGCAATATCCCCATAAAAAATGGGTTATTGACGCGGGAGCCTTGCAAATGATAGATACCAAACAGCTTTGCTTGTTAAAAGAAAAACCAATTTTAACCCCTCATCAAAAAGAGTTTAAAATACTGTTCGGAGACAACATATTACATGTATCTCAAAGTGAAAAAATTAAGGTAGTGGAGGAACGCGCTCGCACCTACCGTTGCATCATTCTTTGTAAAGCAGTTTGCGACATTGTATCTGACGGCGCCCAAACGGTTGTTATTGAGGGTGGAAATGCCGGGCTTACAAAAGGGGGAACGGGAGATGTTCTTGCAGCACTTTGTGCATCTTTTGCCGCAACTCAAGATTCATTTCTCAGTGCCGTTTTAGCTTCATTTCTTCTCAA
>PFLF01000020.1 GCA_002784505.1 Candidatus Roizmanbacteria bacterium CG_4_10_14_0_8_um_filter_39_9 | reverse complement strand
GCCCAGGTTGACACGATGTTTGTCACCGCACTTTTGACCACCATGTCTTTTTCGGTACACGATACCATTGTTATCTTTGACAAAATAAGGGAATATTTTTCAACAGAAAGTCGTAATAACAGCAATATGGAGTTTTATGCGAACAAGGCCCTTACCGAGACACTTGTTAGATCGTTAAACAATTCCATGACGATTATCTTCATGTTACTTGCATTAACGCTTTTAGGAGGATCGACCATAAAATTTTTTGTCGTGACTCTTTTGGTTGGAACTATTACCGGCACCTATTCTTCTCCATTTGTCGCCACGCCTTTATTGGTATGGCTTGAGAGTGCAAAGAATAAAAAATAGGCAATGAAAATAATCTGCTTTAAATTGGGAGACCTCCAGGCAAACTCATATTTACTTTATCAGGGAAATGATTGTATCCTTATTGATCCGGCCGACGATGCGTCTTTTCTTCTTGAAGAAATCCAGAGGCGCAATCTTAAACTTCGGGGGATGCTTGCAACGCATGGGCACTTTGATCATGTAATGGCGGTTGGGGAGATACAAATGAGTATCAATGTTCCGTTGTTTATTCACCATGAAGATGAGTTTCTCATCAAGCGACTCGGTACCACGGCCAAACACTTTTTAGGATATGAGCCAGTTGTTATTCTACCAACAAATATTTCATTCATTAAAGAAGGCCCCTTACGAATTGTGCCTGCTTGCAGGCAAGGCAAGGATTTCAAATTGCGGATTATTGAGACGCCGGGACATACGCCGGGGGGGCTTTCATTTTATTTCCCCGATGAACAAGTGGTTTTCACCGGAGATACCTTATTTGCAGGATCAATTGGTCGGACAGATTTGTCATACAGTAATAAATCAGATTTACGTGACTCTCTAACAAAATTGTTTAAGCTTTCAGATGAGACCATTGTTTATTCTGGGCATGGGAGTGAAACAACAATTTTCGACGAAAAACAAAGTTAAATGTACAATCGATTAAACGATTGTACAGGTATTATTTGTAGTTGATTAATTGTCCAAGAAGGATTTCTCGTTTGTTTTCTATTTTTTTTTCAACCACTTGATCAAATAGTTCATCAAGAATATCTCCGATCTGTTTACTTGGTTTTATTTTTAATACCTCCATTACGTCATGGCCGTCAATTTTTAAATCCTTGACGGTGAACGGTTCTTTTTGGACCTCAACCACCCGCTTTTTGAAAAGCTCATAGCGCCAGGAGGTAGGAGTTGCACCTGATCCGATGCGATCACCCGTCCGAAGATCAAGCATGTCCTGTAAATATTCTTTGCCAACATCCTTAATAAAACGACGCACTGCTTTGTCGGTAATTTCTTCAGAGACGGTAAATTGATGGTGCTCAACGAGTCGAATTAATTTTTCTTTTTGTTCGTTTGAAAGACGAAATCGTTTTGCTATTTCTTGCGCCTGATAGGTACCGGCAACTTCATGATTATAAAACGTTATGAGTTCTGTTTTTTCATCTTTATGAAATGTCTTTGCTTTTCCTATATCGTGTATAAGAGTAGCAAACCTTGTGATTGGATCGGTCGAGGGACAGTGTTTGAGTGACATGATGAGATGAGTCCCCACATCGTAAATATGATGGCGTTTTGGGCTTTTTTGAGGAATTTCAAAGCAGACTTCAACCTCAGGCAAAATATATTTTAAAAGAGAAGTGTTATGAAGAAATAAAACTCCTTCGGATGGATGGTCGCTTCCTAATATTTTGAGGAACTCGTCACGAATTCGTTCCCAGGAAATATTTTTTATCAATTGCGAATTGCGGATTAATGAATTATTTGTTTTTTTTTCGATGAGAAATCCCAGTTGAGAAGCAAACCGTACTCCCCGGATGAGCCGTAGTGCATCCTCCTTAAAACGTTTATCCGGGTCTCCTACTGCAACAATTATTTTTTCCTTGATATGTTTTTTACCATCATATGGATCTATGTTTTTCTTTCCGTTATAAGCTATTGCATTAATGGTAAAGTCACGGCGCGCCAAATCTTCCTCAACCGTTTTGGCCCATGCAATTTTATCCGGATGGCGGGAGTCTGTATAGTCCGACTCTTTTCGATAGGGAGTTACTTCATAAATGGTTTCATCTTTTGGGATGGTTACGGTCCCATAGGCATTATTATAGAAAGCATCCGGAAATAATGCTTGAATTTGCTCAGGAGTTGCATTTGTGGTGAAATCCCAATTATCAATTGGTTTTTCAAGAAGAAGATTGCGCACGGCACCTCCCACCACATAAATTTCATATCCCTTTTCTTCAAAGGAGCGTATAAATTTGATTATATGATCGGGAAGCTTTACCATACCCCATTATAACAAGCCCTTAAGGATATCGATGTTTTTTTTGTCCGGTCCGTTGCCGTCAAACCCCGGAGTTTCGATAATAAAGGGAAGTGCCTTAAACTTCGGGTGATTCATAATAAGCTTAAACTCATCAAGACCAATGGAACCCCCTCCTATATTCTCATGACGGTCTCTGAAGCTTGAGAATGGATCACGGCTGTCATTAAGATGCCAAACCTCAATCTTATCAAGTCCGATTTTTGCATCAAATACATTCATAAATTTCTCAAGCAATTCCTTGGTCCTCAGGTCATACCCTGCGCTGAAAAGGTGACAGGTGTCAAGACATATTCGCATTCTTCCATTATTAACATCTTTTATGATCTGGGCAATCTCATCAAGAGTTTGTCCTATTTTATTATTTCCGGCATTTTCCATCATAAACAGCGTATCGTCGGGCGCATCTTTCAAAACTTCTTTGATATGGCGGATAAGTGTTTTGTATTTATTTTCTGATTTATCATTTTTGAATGAGCCCAAATGGACAATACTTCCTTTCACCCCCATAAAAGATGCGGCTTTAAGTTCGGCAATAAGAACCTGTTTTGAGAGATGTCCGCCTTTTCCTTCATCGGCCAGATTGATCAAATATGATGCATGAAAAAATATCGGATCTATATTCAATTTTTTTGCCTCTATTTTAAATTGTTTTCCGCTTTGTTCATTTACTGCAGGAGTATTCCAACCTCTCGGAGATGTTGAGAATATTTGCAAACAATTTCCCCCAATTTTGATTATTCTCTCAAGCGCTTTCAGATATCCTCCAGAAATTGACACATGCGCTCCAATTTTATGATTCATAATTATTTTGTTATCCAACTCGTAATATATGCTGCAACTTTTTTCAGATATTTTTCTTTGCTTAAGCCGTGATCGATTTCATTATCAAGAATCATTTTTTTTTGGCTTGACCCGATGTGGGCAAAAAGTGTTTTTCCGTGCGACGGACTGACAATTTCGTCATGAGTGCTTACGATAAGTAGAGTAGGAACGAGAAGATCTTGAGGTCTCAAATTAGTACGATAAAAAATAAGAGTATCTCGAAGACGTTTAAGTACAGGCGCAAACAATATACTTAACAATAAGGTTTTTCTATATTTCCAAGCGATCCATCGATGGAGATACACAAATGGGTTAAGTAGAATTAATTTGTCTATGTTTTGGCCAGAAATTGTTCCCAGAAGAGATGAAAGACCACCCAAACTGATCCCCATTACTACGATGTATTTATATTTCGTTTTAAAATAGGAGACAATAGAGTGAATGTTTTCGGCCTCGATTTTAATATTTGGTTCAGTATCGGTAAATGTGAACCGAAAAATATTTACCGACGGTTCTACCAGCTGCGCCAATCTTTTTATGCCGTGAGTTTCTTTTGAGTCACCAAAACCATGGCAGAGCAGTATCAAAGTATCAGATTTTGTATTTATGTGCAAAGTCCCGTGTATTTCAGTTTTCCTGTCAAAAGGAATTAAAATATCCTTAATCATGAGGGGTTACTTACTTGTGAAAACTTCTAAGAGCCTGTTTTTAATATTTATAGGGAAATGATATGAGGTAATTTCATCTTTGGCGATCCATTCGTATTCCGTAAGACTTTTTTCAAGAATAACAGGCTCGACCGCAATGGCAGAACATATAAAATGCTGGGCATGAAAATAGCGGTCTCGGTCAATAAAAACGTCCTCTCCAATCCATTTATAGGTATCAATTGTAAGTCCAACCTCTTCTCTTACTTCTCTCAAAAGGGATGCAATAATGGGCTCGCTCGGGTGAACTTTTCCCCCCGGAACAGTCCATAAGCCTGCATCTATGCTTTCATGAGGTGATTTTTTTACAATAAGAAATCTCCCCGTTGGATCTTTGATAAAAGCCGCCGTCGCAAGAACAATGGGATAGTTTTCGTACATAGAGTAATTATAACACTTAATACAGGCTCTTGACCCCAGTAGAACTCTTTCCTCGGTTTGAAGGCTTACAGCCTCGCACTCCCGAGGGGCGAGTCTACGGGGTCTGCGGGCAATTTCGTAATTTATTTGCAAAATTGCTCTTGACAAAATTAGCAGAGATATATTACAATTGCTAATGTTGAACTTATCTAAAATATTATGGACGATTTAACACTCAGGCAGGTTGAAATCTTGAAAACCATTATCAAAGAGTATTCCGATACCGGAGAGCCGGTAGGGTCGGAAATACTGGAAAAGAAGTATAAGCTGGGCGTTTCACCTGCAACGATCCGAAATGAAATGGTTATGCTCGCAAAAAAAGGATATTTAAAGAAAACCCATTTTTCATCAGGAAGAATTCCATCGGCTAAGGGATTCCGATTTTATGTCAATAAGCTCATGAAGGAAAAAGAGCTATCGACAGCAGACGAGGTAGCATACAAAAATAGCGTATGGGATGACCGGACTGAACGGCACAGTTTGTTTTCGCAGGCAACAAAAGTGTTGGCAAATCGTACTGGCTTGGTATCCGTTGCAGCAACAAATAAGGGAGAGATGTATTTTGCAGGTCTATCCAATATGCTTAACATTCACGAATTTATCAACCACGAAATGGAACGCATATTATTTCAACACCTTGAGGAGATAAATTATTGGGACCGGATCTCAACTCTTTTTGAAAAATTTGACGGTGATATATACTTTATGCTGGGCGATGAAGAAATTGTTGATCCGATGTATGATTCATGTTCCAGTGTGTTTGGTGAGTTTGCCGGTAATAATATAAAGGGGATCATAGGAGTAGTCGGTCCCAAAAGGATGCCCTATGAAGTGATTGCTCCTCAGGTGAAATATTTTGCATCACTGCTCGAAGAAATTGTAAAAACACAAAATTTATAATTTGTTAAGTCATACGTATGTCTCAAGTTCAAAAAAATCCCAATATTGAAGCTGAATTAAAGAAATCCCTTGAAGAAATAGTCCTGTTGAAAAAAGAATTAGAAATAAAGGAACAAAGTGTCCAAGAATACAAAATAAAATATTTGAGGGCCCTTGCCGATTACCAGAATTTTGAAAAGCGGGTTTTTATCCAACGGGAAGAGCTGGTAAAAAATGCCAATATGCAGCTCATGATGAAACTTGTATCGTTTCTTGATAATTTAGACAAAGCGGAGTTGTTTGTAAAAGATGAAAATTTGAAAATGATAAAAAATTCATTTATGAAATTACTCGAAGACGAGGGATTGCACGAGCTTGATGTAACTCAAAAGGCATATGATCCTTATACAGCCGAAGTTGTTGATATGGTCGAAGGAGAAAAAGATGGTATTGTCGTAAAAGTACTTCGAAAAGGATATAATTTAAACGGTAAAATAGTCCGGCCGGCTCATGTTACCGTAAGCAAAAAAACGGACAAGATAAAAGAGAAATAAAACATTATAAATTTAAATTTAATTATTAATTAACTTTTATATCTTATGTCAAAAGTAATTGGAATCGATCTCGGTACAACCAACTCGTGTGTTGCGGTTATGGAGGGAGGAAAACCCAAAGTTATTCATTCCCAAGAAGGGCGGAATGTTATTCCTTCAGTCATTGACCCCATAAAGCGGATAGTCGGAGATGTTGCAAAACGTCAAATGGTTATCAATCCGAAAAACACCATTTTCTCCATTAAAAGGCTTATGGGAAGAAGGTATTCTGACGCTTCCGTAAAAGAAGATTCAAAATGGCTTCCTTATAAAATCGTTGAAGGAAAAGATGGGGCAGTTGCAGTCGAAGTTGCCGGAAAGATATATACTCCTCAGGAAATTTCAGCAATGATCTTGCAAAAAATCAAGACGGATGCAGAGGCATATTTGGGTGAAAAGGTGGAGAAGGCAGTCATTACCGTTCCAGCATATTTTGATGATTCACAGCGTCAGGCGACTAAGCAGGCGGGAGAAGTTGCCGGACTTGAGGTGGTCCGTATCATAAATGAACCAACAGCGGCAGCACTTGCATATGGATTGGATAAAAAAAATACTCATACCATAGTCGTTTATGATTTAGGAGGAGGGACATTTGACGTAACCATTCTTGAACTTGGTGATGGTGTATTTCAAGTTAAATCAACAAACGGCGATACTCATTTGGGAGGAGACGATTTTGATAAGGTTATATTGGATTATATTGCCGATGAGTTCAAAAAAGAAAATGGTGTTGATTTGCGGAAAGATCCGCAGGCACTGCAAAGATTGCGAGATGCGGCAGAAAAAGCAAAAATAGAACTCTCTTCTTCCATGGAAGCGGAGGTTAATCTGCCCTTTATTACCGTTAAGGACGGTCAGCCACAACACCTTGTTTTGAAAATAAGTCGTGCAAAACTAGAAACGCTCGTCGGGGGACTCATAGATAAAACATTTGAACCGGTAAAGGCATGTTTGAAAGATGCAAAGATGAAGGCATCAGACATAAATGAAATAGTCCTTGTGGGAGGAATGACACGAATGCCAAAGGTATTTGATAAGGTTAAGGAATTCTTCGGGAAAGAACCAAACCGATCAGTTAATCCAGATGAGGTGGTGGCAGTCGGTGCCGCAATTCAGGCGGGAGTATTAACAGGCGAGACAAAAGATGTAGTTCTTCTTGATGTTACTCCACTTACCCTTGGTGTAGAAACATTAGGCGGCGTCGCAACACCACTTATTAACAGAAACACAACAATTCCTACAACTAAATCTGAGATATTTTCAACTGCAGGTGACAATCAGACACAGGTTGAGATTCACATAGTCCAAGGAGAAAGGCCTCTTGCCCGAGATAACAAGTCATTGGGAAGATTTATCCTTGATGGTATTCCACCGGCACCTCGTGGAGTTCCTCAGGTTGAGGTAGCCTTTGACATTGATGCGTCCGGAATTTTAACCGTAACCGCAAAAGACAAGGCGTCTGGAAAAACCCAAGCAATAAAAATCACTGGTTCGACCGGGCTGTCGAAAGATCAGGTAGAAAAAATGAAGACCGAAGCGGAGCAGCATGCAAAAGAAGATGCTGAAGAAAAAGAAAAGATTGAAGTGAAAAATAAAGCCGAAAATCTGATTTACACAAGTGAAAAATCACTTAAAGATGCGGGCGACAAAGTACCAAAGGAGCTGAAAGAAACAATTGAGAAAAAAATGAAAGAACTGAAAGAGGCAAAGGAAAAGGGGACTAAGGCGGAAGTTGAAGAAAAGACAACGGCACTTTCTGATGAACTCCAGAAAATTGGAAAGTATATGTATGAGCAAAAAGGCAAAGAACAAGCGCAGGGTGTAAAAAGTGAAGAACCAAAAAACGAGGGCCCTGGTCCTTCCGAAAAGAAGGATGTTGAAGAAGGTGAAGTTGTGAAATAAATCCGGTTGGAAATTCAGATATTATTCGCTTGACAGATATTTTTTTGCTCCGGTGGGATTTGTGTCCCCAAGCCTGCCTGCCGGCAGGCAGGTCGCAAAAAATATCTGTCTTCGCTTATATAGTATTGTTTCATATTAGTTGTTCTCTTATAGTCTATGGATTATTACGAACTATTAGGTGTTACAAAGGATGCGAGCGACTCGCAGCTTAAAGCGGCATACCGCAAAAAGGCTTTAGAGTGGCACCCGGATCGAAATAAAGCGGCTGGTGCGACCGAAAAGTTTAAAGAAATAAACAAGGCATATGAAGTATTAAGCGATACCAATAAGCGTCAAATGTATGACCAATATGGTAAAGATGCATTTGAAAAAGGCGGATATGGGAAAGCATCCGGAGGTGGATCTCCATACGGACATCAACAGGGAGGGCCATTTAGTTACACCTATTCATCATCCAGTGGAGGAAATCCGTTTGAAGGATTTGATATGGGCGGATTCTCAGACCCTTTTGATATTTTTGAACAATTTTTTGGAGGAGGGCAGGCAAGAACACGGGCAAAACGTCACGAAGTTTATCAGATGGGCCTGACATTTGAGGAGGCGGTACATGGAGTCGAGAAGGAAACCGTAATTAAGGGGAAACAAAAGACCATAAAAGTACCGGCAGGCGTTGATGACAATATGAGAATTCGATTTTCTGAATTTGATGTATTGGTGCGTGTAAGGCCACATCACAAATTTAAAAGAGAAGGGCAGGATGTGTATGTTGAACAGGAGATTTCGTATGGGACTGCGGTGACCGGTGGGGTTGTCGATGTTCCAACAATTGATGGGACAGTTCAGCTCCGGATCAGACCTGGAACACAACATGGTACAACAGTACGGTTGCGTGGTCAAGGCATTATATTCCCTCAATCAAACCGAAAAGGGGATGAATATGTTGTCTATAAAATCAAAGTTCCTGATCATATTTCTTCAAAAGGAAGGAAACTTCTTGAAGAACTTGAAAAAGAATTAACATGAAAGTAGACACATCCAATTGACAAAGGGTTTATTGAGGCGGTACAATATGGGCTGATCCGAGTGTGCCGGAATCACAAGCGCTAATTATTAATTAATAATTTACATGAAAACAAATGCGGGAAGTCTCAAAAAGGGCGAGTTTATTAGATACCAGGGTGATATATGGCAGATTCAGAAAGCTGATTTTTATTCTCCCGGAAAAGGGTCAGCATTGATGAAGGCACGAATCAAAAATATTATTACTGCAAAAAATATCGAGTATGCATTTAAATCAAATGAAGATGTGGACGTTCTTGATGTTGAGTGTCTTGAAATGCAATATTTATATAAAGACAATGAACTTCTCTATTTTATGAACCCCCGAACCTATAACCAATACACATTGTTAATAGGCGTTGTGGGTGAAGCGGCCAAATTTATGAAGGAAGGAAACTCCTATTTTGTTTATGTACATGATGAAAAGCCACTTACCATGCGTCCTGCACTGAGCGTTAAACTTAAAATTATTGAGACGGAAGATGCGGTAAAAGGTGATACGGTGTCCGGTGCAAAAAAATCAGCAAAAGTCGAAACGGGAGTAATGGTGATGGTTCCTATCTTTTGCAAAATTGGAGACACAATTACGGTCAATCCTGAGACCGGAGATTATGGCGAACGGGTAAAGGGATAAAATCTTATGCTTTCAGTAGGAGAGTTACTACAAAAACAACGTATACGCAAAGGATATGATTTGGCTCACATTGAGAAGCAAATAAAAATCCGTGCTCAGTTTCTAAAGGCCGTTGAAGAAAATAACTGGAATATCTTTTCCTCAAAAATCTACATAGTAGGCATCATCAAAAATTATGCACGTTTTTTAGGGCTGGAAGAAAAGAAGGTGGTAGCTTTTTTCAGACGTGAGTATGAACAAAAAGATGATATTCATTTTAAAAAACGCGTCTCCAGCCGCTATCTCATTTCGGACACCAAAAAGATTGTGAGGATTGGACTGATTATCATCTGTCTTTTTTTTGTTACCTATTTCGGTTTTCAACTATTTACCTATCTTACTCCCCCGCAACTGCTTCTTATTGAACCAAAACAAAGTTCATTCAAGCATATTGATAAAATTAAGGTTATCGGTAAAACAGAAAAGGAAGCATCTGTTCATATATTCGGGGAGAGGATCTATCAAAACAAGGCTGGATTTTTTGAATATGATTTTCCTTTGAAGCAAGAAAAAAATATATTAACGATAGAAGCGGTCGGAGCTAACGGGAAAAAGACGACAATAACAAAAGAATTTTTTCTTAAACAATAATTTCCCGTATCTGTTTTATAGTATGGGTGTTTTTGGATGAATAAATATTTTTAAACATCAGCCTTTTTGATTCTTGAATGATTTTTTCTTCTTGATAACTTTTTCGTACTTCACCCAGAAGCCCAACTTCGCCAATAAAT
>PFLF01000075.1 GCA_002784505.1 Candidatus Roizmanbacteria bacterium CG_4_10_14_0_8_um_filter_39_9 | reverse complement strand
TGGTAAATTGCATCCTCTTCCACTTTGCTGTCTGCAACAACGTATGTTTTTTTTGCCTGGGCTTCAATAGAGTAGCGAATCTCCTGACTAACCGGTAAATAAAAGGTTTTTGCAATCATAAAAACGGAGGAAAGAATCATAAAATTTCCGACCGTACGAAGTGTAAGAATCTTCATATACTCCGCCTGTTTTATTTTTTTGAGGTGATGATGAATGGATGTGGCATTTTTCAGTTTTATATCGTTCATATTATTTCCATGATAGTTTATTTAATATCTCCTTTTTCTTTTGAGAAAAAAAGTGCCTGTTGAGTGAAAGTTCGTCAACTTCTTTTGTCTCAATAATCATATTGTACAATGTTTTGATATGCGCTATTTTATTATTTGTTGAAAGAAAATCCTTAAAAAAACCAAAATCAAAATCTGACAGTAAAATCAAACTTAATATGTCAATTTTATCTTTCTGGCCTTTCACACTTGCTTTTCGCTCAATATAAGCCTGCAGCTTGGTGAATAGAAGAATTTCTTTTTTCACGACCGTAAATGTTTCAACAACTTCCGTATATGGGGTTATTTTTTCAACAGGGAGCCCCAACCATGAATAGTAGGGAAGATATATATCTATATCGATTGCCTCTTGTTTTATCTCATACTTTTTTAATCGCTCGTTTTTATGAATTTCATAATTACTCTTCAGTTTCTGTAATGATTCAAAATCAATGATAATATCGATGTCTTTTGACTTGAGATTGTCTGTATAGAGAAATACGGCCCAACCACCAATGAGGGTAAAATGAAATTGTTTTTTAATACTCAGCAACAATTCCCAACTTTTCTGTGTAATGATGTTTTGATAAAATTGACTCATAGACCGATGCGTTCTTTTACGATTGATAAAGCCTCCTGAGAAAATTCTTTTGCATACCACTCAGGTAAATTCCAAAGATCAACAAATATCTGTGAAAGGGAAGTATGTAGATAGATTTTGTGATAGGGATCTGTTGCCAATATAAATAGATTGGGCTTTTTATTGTTTTGGGGGAACCGTTTTATTACTTCATCAAGGCACTCCGTATAATAATATATATTCTCATAGTCGGCCGGAGGGTCTTTTTTATAATAAGCAAACCCTGAATACGCAGTTGGAAAAACACCATGCGGCATCGATGCTTCCCGTGCAAGGACGGGAAGTGAACTATGTGTTTGGTATATGATATCTTTTTTAACACTCCGTCTGGTCGCCCAATACATAAGAAGCCGTTCTGTGTCAATGACCTGCGATTTATTTTTCCCTATTTTGACCATCCCTATCTCCCTCAATGGAAAAAGTGCGTGTGACACAACGCTTGTTGATAGCTTGAATTTTAAAGATAAATCGGTGAGGGTAAAATTATTCTTTTTTTCTTCAATTGTTCTATACAGTAGCTCTCTCCAGATATATTCTATTTTTAGCATTTTCTATATAATGAATAATTAACTACGGTTATTTTCTATAATAATAGAAAATGACCGAAATGTCAAGAGATGAAAGATGTGGCATTTTTCAGACTATGCGGCATGTACTTATTGTAGCACAGCTATGGTGTCATTCGATTATTGTTGTCGTGCAAGCATTCGAGCCTATTAATAACAAGATCTTCCACGACAATAATTTGTTTTTCCGGTACTCCACGTTTGATTAATGCCTGTTTTGCTTTTGCATTGAGCACTACATCAACTTCGTCGGTCGAACTCGTTAATGGACTGTCTGCTTCGTTTTCAAAATCGTTGACATGATAGCGAGCGAATAAAATGCCATCCCGTTTCGTTTTCTGTTTTTTCCGTTTCCCCTTCTTATTAATAATCGGTTCAACAAGGTCGGTGAATCGTTTTTTATACCGATCATATCCTTCGCTATCGCTACTTAACTCAAGACGTCGGCCGTCTGCGATTTCTTGTATTTGTGCCATGACAAGTTCGTCGGGATCAACTATACGGATGAGTGGCTCCCTGTTTTTCTCCCGTATTATGTTAAGTTGTAAGCGCATGGTATTCACTGTCACAAATTGTCGTTTTGTGCCCGCAACATATTCTTTGCCTATGTTTCGGGAACCAACAATGTAGACTGGTTTTTTGGGAATATTGTTTTTTACACAGTAGTTATCACAAACTTCGATAACTTTTTTTATTTCATCATAAGACATGTCATGTCCTTTTTGATGATCGGGAAGAAACATATCTTGATAGATAAGGGGAAATAACATGACCTCTCCCGCCCTTGCAAACTGAATGCGGTCTAGGGCTTCAAATGCCGCCTTTTCATCATCATAGTCTTTGATAAGTTCCCAGACTCGAAGCCCCAACGGGTTACTGGATATTTGCACCATGTCATTTACTCCCTGTTTCTGTTGGAGGGTGTTCGCGGTCGTATCACCATTTCCTACAAACGCAGCCGTATATCCCACACTCGGATCAAATACTCCTTCTCCCTTTTCAATCTGTGCTCGTATATTGTCCTGCGCCATTTTTATCCCATTTGGAAAAAATTTGGAAAAAAAGCCTCCTAGGCTCAACGCACTGAGCCAGCTTACCACGACAGAAAATGTTTCTGGAGATAAATCCTTAGTATCTTTCATGGGGAGTTTGAACAAGGGAATGCTTGCATTGGTATTAAAGACAATTTTTTGAAATATCTCCCCCTCTATTCCGGCATGTATTGGCGCTATCCCCATCGATCGCAGTATAACCGCGACTGTAAACAATAAAACAGTAAGTTTCCCTGAGTGTTTTATCAATTTTTGCAATGCTTCTGTGTCTGTTGGATCAAGTGCTAAAAACTCAGCCATGTCACTTGGCGCAAGTGGTATGAACTTTTCTTTTGTTGCCTGTTTCGCCTTTTTATATTTCTGTTTTGATTCCTTTGCTTTGACTCGAAGCGGTGGAATATGCTCATACTTTTTGAACAGTTGCCCTCTATTTGCAGAAGGGTAATAATCGGTATTCGCAACTTGTAATGCATGCATTAATTTTACGAGTCCTTTTGATTGATGAACCAGTTTAATATCATTTTGAACTAGCGGATCAGTACTTATAGGAAGCTTACCTAATGCTTCATCCACATTTCCTAACCATGTTGTATTGCTGAGTAATCCCAATGTATCTTTGACTCTTACACGCCTTCTTTTTGATATTGCATCAAGCTCACTTATTCGTGATATTTTTGTTTCTGCCATAATTATTTTGTTGGTGTCAAATTAAAAGTTTGATCCAGTTCTACCTGGATTTGTTTAGCCGTTGCGCCCATTCTGATCCAACCTCTGACCGTACGAAACCATCTGTCATAAATAATGGCACTACAAATGGATGGAATTTCGGAAACTCCATTTTCCTTTGCAATTTCCACCAAATCGGACACACCTTCCGCTTTATCAAGAAGCGCGCAGCATTTTTCGACATCAACTAATTTAGTTGCAATTAGTGAGCCTATTGTTTGGGCAGTATCTGCGGTAGTTGCCTGGTAAACGAGTCGCGGAGTTTGTGATGTGTATGCTTTTTTATCTTTGACCACATCCAAAACATGATAGCCATTTACTTCAAGTAAATTTTTCACAGTTGCAAAATATTCAGCATTAGTGGTATCAAATACGATGTTATTGCCTTCGGTAACAACTGTTTTAGCCCAACCGAGAACTTCGGCAATAAGTGGGGCCCTTGATTCGCTTGCTTGTTGTACTATTTGTTTCATTGTTTGAACTCCCTAATTTCAAGCCAGAAAATGTTTATTTTGTACCCTTAAGTTGTTTCATTTCTTTGATCAATACATCTAACTTCTTTTCAATTCTTTCCTGTTCAATATCCTGATCTTGCTCAGAAAAATATGAGGCAAGAGAAGCGGTAAAGTATGACACTAAAACATTGCCTAAAATGATTATCACAATAGCCAGCATCTTTGCCTCAATCGAACCGGGATAGATATTCGCAAACCCACCGGAAAAAGCATTGGTGACTACTAGCCACAAGCTCTCTCCGATATTCATTTTGTTATCAATTAACGCTTGTTCGAAGTGATAAATTAATACCGTTCCGACCGTAATGACTCCAATAAATACCGCAATTAGATAGTGAAAACCATGTCGTGAAAATATATCTTTTAATTTCTGTGTAAATTTTGAAAAAATAGTAATGATTCGCGCGAATCTGAGAAATCGTACCGCCTTAATGCTTCTTACTGCTCTTGCTCCTTTCACAACGCGAAATACACGGAAAAACCTTAAAAATGGAAGAACGACTAAGAAAATGTCTAGCCAATTTTTTTTAAGGTACTTTAGCTTTTTTGGGGCAATATATACGCGCACTAATAGTTCAACTAGAAATATCCCCCAAATTATCCAATCTATTACTTCTAATACTAACGTCAGTGAGTGATCCAATTTAACAATTAACGGTAACGCTAATATTCCAATCATGATGACAACTAATACTAGCATTGGGATTTCAGTTGCTTTCTCTACTTTATGTAGGAGAGCTTCCCTTTCTTGTAATGAAGATTTTATCTTAAACATCGTGGGTCATAGAAAACGAAATGAATTAATAATTAATTTGACATATGAATATTTTTTTCATTATGTCAATCCATCTTCTCTATTCTTGTTATTTTGAGGCTTCTTATATCGATGACTAAATTGTGAATTAATAAGACCCACTAATTCTGTCAGTATTTTATTCGTTTCCTCATCTGAGTAATAATGATCTCCGGGTTCTTGAACCAGTTTAGAAAACTCTCGCATTGTCGCCCTACGCACAGATGGTTTTGTCAGTTTGTCCATCACACTCTTTACAGTACCTTCGAAAATAATTTCTCCTACAGTCTGATCAGAAGACCCGATACGCATGTGTTTTGTAACAATAACATCGTCCTCATCTGAAATTAAGAGTCGAGCCATACCAAGTTTGCCGTATGAATGTTCGTCAGCATCAATCGTGAGAGGAATCGAAAATTTAATAAGATCTGATGGAATAACTGCGCCTCTTTGCTCTTCTAATTGTCTTCCAATATGGTATTTTGCTTTCTCTAAATTAGCAGGACTAAAACTGAAATCAGCATATGCTACACTTACCCATTTTTTCTCGTCCCCTGGTAATTGAGGATCAGTATGTGGTGTAATTTCAAAATATGATGCGAAGGTTTTTCCACCATCAGGAGCATCATTATTATAATCTCGAAAGGGGAGCTTATGCCAATCAGATACTAAATACTGAGGCTGTGTACTGAATAAATTGCCTATAAGCTTTGATTGAAGAGCGTTTTTTATCATTTCATTAGGACTTGTGGTCGACATCTGTACGTCTGGGTGGGAAGTTAATTCAACTTTCATATGAATGTATTATTAATAATTGATAATTTTGCTATTATAGGATATAATAGAGGGAGTAACCTGAGAGTTATCTGAGTGTATAAAAAGCCTATATGACACAAGTTGCACCATACTATAAACATATTGTAGCTGAGGCACTACGCCTCTCCGTCAGTCGCCACCCGGCCTCATTTATCGGTATGTTTGACTGTGGAAAAAACTATGTCTTTAATCTTGTCACCATGACAAAAACTGATCCCAAACAACCGCTTTTCGTACCCGTTTCGCTTACCAAGACTGATGACGGAGATGCTCAGATCCTTTCTGCTTTCTCGATTGGGCTTACTCAGGCAACAAAAACCCTTGTCAATCTCAAAACATATGAAGAGCTTTTTTTTACTATGCAAGCGCTCTGCAATAACAGACCCGTTACACTCGTTTTACATTTCGGCTCAAACGAGCCGGTAAAGCTCCTTTTGCTGGAACATGTGTACCGCTGGAGAAATATATTCGGAAAAGACAAGTTTAACTGGCTCATATTCGCCAACTATGATATTTTAAACTCAAAAGATGCGACTACTCCCCTCTTTGAAAAGACTATTAAAACAAATATTATTCCGGTTTCGCTCGTTGATAAAAAAAGTTTTCTGCGCGTATATAAAAACTACACGGAGTATTTTGGCCCTACAAAAATTACGTCCGATGCTTTTTTTAATTTAACCGGGGGAAATACGGGGTTGCTTAAAAGTCTTTTTTTACTTTCACAAAGGGGAAAACTTAATGACTGGCAATCTGATTCACAGACACTTATCCGTATTGAAAAAGTATTTGAAGGTCTATCAAAAAAAGAATTACATTTTCTTCACGATTTATTAGTGAAAAAATCAGTAAAGAAAGCGGGCGTATACTATAAGAATTTAAAAACATTTGGATATTTAAATAAAAATGACGATCTATTCAGCCCGCTTGTTCGAGAATATTTCTTAAATACCTTTGATGAAAGTGAGGTTAAGCTTTCAGCTACCCAACAAAAGATATTCCAGGAGTTAAAAAATAAATATCCGGCAATTGTATCTCGTGATTCAGTGGCACAGGTGATGTGGGGCGCCCGTTGGACTGAGGATTATTCAGATTGGGCTATTGACCAGATGATCTATGCCATCCGCAACCAACTTCAGGCGTTAAAAAGTCCCTGGCAGTTAAAAACAAAAAGAGGGAAGGGATATTTTCTTATTAGGAAATAATATGGAAACTGCTGCTCCTACCAGATTACACCCATTTAGACTTCCAGATAGCCTTCAATGGCGTGAATCGAGTAGGAATCAGTGGCAGGGAAGGCCTTTTCCATTCAAATCTGTTGATGATCGAGCGACAAACATTGCGACTGACCTCACTTCCTGTTTTGAGACTAGGGCTCTTGCCGCTATCCCTCCCGACTTTCCCTCCCTCATTGCGATAAACGGCATGTTTGAAGAAGGATATATGATCCCTGCACGTTCTGCGGTCCTTGCAAAAATCGCATCCTCTCATTCCAAAGCAGCTGCGTATACCGTTGGAAAAGAGTGGAATATGGGTCAAGCACACATTGACTCAATTATATACGGACAAGCGGAAATCGAGAAGCTTATTGAAAAAGATAGCATAACCATTAACGATTTAGCGGCAATGCCACCACAAACTCTAGCGTTACAAGGATATATAGTTCAAGAACTCTCAGACATTGCACAAGGCGTCAAGGCTGCTGATCCTTCACGGCTTGACCGTTTAGCACATATTACCGATCTCTATTTTGCTAATGCAAATGACGAGTGGGCAAGTGACGGCAGATCACTCAATGGTGTCTTTAATGCAATGGCTGGAGCACTTAAGGATGTGGCATTCTGGACCAAGCATCCAGAGACGTATGCGTTTATGAGTGAAATAACCCAAGCAGTTTCGGGAATTGCGCCAGCTGAAAGATACCACTATGAGCATCTGACTGCGCTGGTAACTTCCGCCTTATTAAAACATAAAATTGTGAAACGAAGTGAGTTTGCACATAATAAATTAAGAGTGATCGGAAGTGTAAAACCGATAGCATCAGCAACCTTAAAGGTGGATATGGCGGTTAATACAATTATTTCTGACATTTTTCTTGCAGCTAAAGCAATGGGTCTAGCAGCGCCTGATGCAAGACCACAAACTCCCGACCAGACACTTTCTATGTTGGATCTGATACTCCAAAATGCACAATCCATCCCCCCCGATAGTCATATAATGAATCGGCTGATTGAACAGCTGTATGAACAAAGAGCTGTCGGATATGATCAGCAAAGGTGTCGCATACAAGTTGCAGATAAAAAAACCTTTAACTCCCTTGTCAAAAGAATGCATAGCCGTCTTGAAGCAATGAAATGGGGGGCAAGAGTGGGTCAGTTGTTTACTCCGGGTCCAAACCCATATAATTTAGAAGACTATATGCGGACATCTGTATATGACGGAGAAAATCCACCAATAAGGGAAAAAAATGCAATTCCAAAACGTCCAGCCGACTTTATTACTCATTTTTTGCATACTATGGCTCCCAATCATGTTGGGTATGCCGCATATCATCATTGGGGCCCGTTTTATATTCCAACCGTGTCAGGCCGCACCCATGCTGTTAATTTTGAAACACAAATTACTCTTGGTGGTGGGCCCATTGAGAGAGATGAGACTAGAGGGGCTATGGAGCAAATGTGGAAAATGGCGGGCATGGCATACTACCATGACGGAAACTACACAGCCGCAGGAATAACTCCTGAATACATTGGTGCAGTAAATAAAAGAGCCAAACAGGAAGCTTTAACAATTTAAGAAATAAAATGCCAATCATAACAGATGCCGAAATATTCGCAAAAAAGGAGTATAAAAAGAATGATTTATTTCATCAGTACAATCATGTAGAAGAAGTAATGAATAGGGCGATTGAAATTGCAAAATATTTTCATAGTATCGATACCGAAGCTCTAAAACTCGCAATAATCTTTCATGATATTGATTATTCTTCGTACGAAAACCACCCAGTTGCAAGTGCGTTGGTTGCGGAGAAATTTCTTAAAGCACATAATTATCCCCAACGTAAAATTATGAAGGTTAAAGAAATTATTTTAAATCATTCAACTCCACACCGTCGTTTAATGGGAGAAGCACGTTTGTTGGAAGGGAAAATAATATATGACGCTGATAAATCTATTTTTATGACGAATAAAAAAGCATTTAAAAAATACTTTCCCCTGCTTTATTTAAAAGAAACAAAGGGGTTGATACCGAAGATATACTAATTCCATCTGCGCAAAAAAGCATGTGTAATGTTTGTGCTCTTAGGTGCGGGGTGGTACTCTTAAGTGCTCTACATATGTCCAAATTCGAACGTATTTCAAAGGGGCGGCGGTTGCCGCCACCAACCGCCGCACTATCTATAGCTCGGCCTGACGGCCTCGCTTATTTTTTCTGCGCGCGATTTTTTGCTCGCTTCGCGAGCACAAGTATTATACTATATAATTATGTACCGTAAAAATGTTCGTCTATTATCAATCTTTAACTTCCTTATTGGTTTTACTTTTTTTGCGCCTTTAGCAATTATCTATTTCGCTAAAGTTTCTGGATCATACACTTTGGGAACCAGCATCTTCGGCGTCATTATGCTGAGCGCTGCAATTTTTGAAGTTCCTACTGGTATTTTGTCCGATAAAGTTGGTCGTAGATATACTATAATTTTTGGATCATTCGCTAGAGTGGCCGCATTCATTTTTTACGCAATCGGTCTCTCTTATTGGTTTTTGGTAATTGGGGCAATTTTGGAAGGTATGTCGAGGGCATTTTATAGCGGAAACAACGAAGCTTTTTTATACGATACACTTGCCGATGATGGCAAAGAAGAAAAATATAAAGAATATCTTGGGAAAACTAATTCTCATGAATTTAATGGACTTACACTATCCGCTGTGATTGGTGGTTTGATTGCAAGTATTTCATTTGTTTATGTTATGTGGTTGGCAGTATTGTCCCAAATATTTATGCTAATTGTAAGTTTTCAATTTGTCGAGCCACGTTCGCGCCATAAAGAAGGCACAAATATATATGCTCACTTGCATGAAGCATTGACTTTATTTATGACTAACAAAAAACTCCGATTACTCAGTCTTGCCTCTATACTCGCTAATTCTTTAGATGAACTTGCCTACCAGTTTCGTGGCGCATTTTATAACACAATCTGGCCAATATGGGCAATCGGGTTTGCCAATATTGTGTCAAATGTAAGTGCCTCAGCTGGACTTTATTTTAGCGGTAAAATATTGAATAAAATGAAGTCGGAAACAGCCAAATTATTACAAAGTTTATTTGATAAATTTATTAATATAATCTCATTAGTGTTTCCGACTATACTTTCACCAATTCTTATGTCTAGTACCTCATTTCTCTATGGAGTTGGTGTTGTTGCTGAGAATGATCTGCGTCAAAGAGAATACGCGAGCAATCAACGTGCTACCATGAATTCACTCATATCTTTAGGTCGAAGTATTGGAGCGGCTCTAATGACTGTAATTCTTGGTAGAACCGCGGACATTTTCGGTCCTCGCAAGGCGCTACTTATGATGGTTTTTTTGGCATTTTCTGTAACTTATATTTATTGGATCATTTACAAAAATGCGAATCAGAAAATGTCAATTCAGGATAAGTTAACCAAAGTCTAAAAGTTCTTTAAAATTTTTTGCATTTTTATTTTTTGCCTTGACAGGCGATGTTCGAGCCGACTTTTTGCGATGAACTTTCAGTCATCGCAAAAAAAGTCGGCTCGAACTTCTTACTGCAGAATAAACGGATTGAGTTTTGCCCGAATCTACCGCTTGATGCGCTTGCCGCGCGACCATTCGCGGCTCGCGCATGCCCATCTGATCCCTTTGTGTGCCAAGGGGGAGACTTGAACTCCCAACCTTTCCCTTAGGACGGGACTGCTCTATCCAATTGAGCTACCTCGGCAAATACACGAGTAATTATTATAACAGTTATAAATTTTATAACCGCTATAACCTTTATACTGATCTATTGCGATAAGCTAAACGCTTCTTTAATAAATTCTCGCGGAATCCTCCTTTTTTAACAAAATCTTCTTCAAGCC
>PFLF01000099.1:10996-14876 GCA_002784505.1 Candidatus Roizmanbacteria bacterium CG_4_10_14_0_8_um_filter_39_9 | reverse complement strand
CAAATTCTCTTCCTCTAAAACTTTTTAGTTGTCTTTCTCTTTTAAGCGCATCTTGTCTCGTGCAAACTGCTTCTTTGTATATTAGTTCCCATTTACCGTCGAATCGGGAAGTATAACTACACTTAAAAGTCTTGTTGTTGTGCGCTACAAGTCTTTTCTCACAATCCTCTGTCTGACCAATATATATTTTCTGATTATTCGTATTGTATATTGCGTATACAAAAAACATATATCGACCTGCTCTACCTCCGCCAGCTGGCGGAGAGCTACAGGGGATTGGAAAAACGCAAATGTCAAAGGTCAAATGTCAAATCTGATGATACATTTTATCAAAAAGAGCTGTAAAAGGGTTAGATAATATTTTTAAAATGGAAGGGTCATGTGGGTCTCCGCGTTGCCGGAGTCTTCCATATACTTATTCCAATCAACCCGTATCGTTGCCTTTCCAACCTCGTTCATATAGTTTATTTCCTTATTACGTACCCCGTATTCAAAAAGCTCTTTCGTAATCATCGTATCTTCCAGACAGTATTTTTTCAGTTCGTCCCATTTTCCTTGTTTGTAATATTCAATCGCCATCAAGCCGTGGCCAATTTTTTTCTTGCCAAGGGTTGCATTGGCCACGTCATTTAATGCGAGCCTCCTTCCAATCCTGTTTTTAATATCATCAAGTATGTCAAAAACGGCAAAGTGGGTCACATCACCCGGGTAATAGGGCTGAAGCACCCTCATATCGAAAGTGATGATGTTGTATCCAATAATATATGATGCCTTTTCAAAAATGGGAAATATGTTGTTGAGTTCGGACTCCGTATAAACCTGCCCTTTACCGGTCGCATAGTCATAAAGAGAAAGCACGGTAATCCCCAGTTTTTGAGGTTCAGGAAATTCTCTGAAGGTGTGCTTTGTTTCCAAATCAAAAACCACAGGGAATTTTTTCATAAGGTATTATGTGCTACTAATTGCTTTTCTTTTTTTGTGCCCTAGTTTTGAATATCTCCACTTCAAATCCCGCGGGGTTTTCATCCTGAGGGCTTTGGAGGCGCAGCTTGTTTAGATCATCTTGGAGTTTCTTTTGCATAAGGTCAAAATAAAGAAAGAACTGCTCTTTTTTTGATTCCGATATGGATGGGTATTGTTTCTGAAAAAATTCATCCAGTTTCCCTAAGCTCCACAATATTTCAATGAATTTATTGTTCTGAAAATCGATATGCTGTACGTCTCCTCGAAGCGGCTTTATCTTAAACTGCATCATATGTACATCGGTAACCATGTCGACAAATGCGGGCTTGTTTTGAAGCACGCTCTTCTGGAACACTTCAAGCAAGGCAAGTGGATCTTTTTGACTCTTTTTTTTCTTCATAAGCTATAATTATGGAATGATTAAACAAAAATTACAACAGGACCAAATAACAGCTATGAAGGCGCATGAACAAGTACGCCTCGATACCATCCGTTATATTATCTCACAGATAAACAACAAAGAGATTAACACGCAAAAGGAGTTGAGCGACGCGGAAATCATAACAGTCATACAAAAAGTGAAAAAGGAACTAAATGAGTCGATAGATTCGTTTGTGAAGGGGTCACGCATTGACTTAGCTGAAGAATATAAAAAACAACTCGTTGTGGTGATGGCTTATCTTCCTCCAGAGTTAACCCTTAAGGAAATTAAGAATAAAATTATCGAGCTAAAAAGACAGAATAAGGATGCTATTGCTAAAAACCCCAAGGCACTTATTGGCATCGTAATGAGAACGCTTCGGGGAACCGCAGATCCGGCACTCATTCAAAAAATATTACAGGAGTCGTCCGTATAAAAATTATTGTATTGTTATGAAGGTACTCCGATATGTTTTTATCTTTATCCTTTTTGTATTTCTTCTCTCCTCTTTGATAAAAACCCTCGTCGGCTTCCGCAGAAATCTTTCCTTTTATGAAAGCTATAAAACTGAAAATGAAAAAGAGCTTCAAAAAAATGCACACTTAAAAACCCAAAAACTGATAAAGACTGACCCGAGTGAAGTGGAGAAAACCATCCGAAACAAGCTTGGACTGTTACGGGACAATGAGATTTCCATTATTATTCCCCTCCCCTCACCTCCCCCTTCCCCCGTGCAAAGCGCCCCTCTCCCTGTTTATACCCAATGGGTAAGGGTTTTTACCAATTGATAAACAAAACGGGTATGTTTCAAGTATAATAAGGGTTGAATATACGGGGTAGTGTACGGCTGCACAGGAGGCTCATAATCTCCTAGACCATGGTTCGACTCCTGGCCCCGTAACACCATGAAACCATTTCTCCTTTCGATAATCATCCCGGTTTACAACGAAGAGGGCAACATTCTTCCTCTTCTTGAGCGTCTCCTTCCTATTGTAAAAACTCTCTCGTATGAAATTGTCTTTGTGGAGGATGGTTCAAAAGACCGTACCTTCGATATAATAAAAAAAGAGGCTCTTCACAATCCTCATATAAAACTTGTTTCATTTTTACGAAACTTCGGACACCAGATGGCCCTTACCGCCGGGTACGCACATGCAAAAGGCGACTGCGTTATCTCGATGGACGCGGATCTTCAGGATCCTCCAGAGATAATTCTTGAAATGATCAATAAGTGGCAGAAAGGGTCAAAAATAGTATATGCAAAAAGGAAAGAGCGCGACGTAGATAGCGCGTTTAAAAAAACAACCGCTTCTTTGTTTTATCGTTTTATTAATTTTCTTTCCGAAACTCCAATCCCTCAAGAGGTCGGCGATTTTAGGCTTTTGGATAAAGAAGTTGTGGATTTCCTCAACTCACTCCCTGAGCATTCTCGATTCTTGCGGGGCCTGGTAGCGTGGGGCGGGTTTCATGCAGAATATGTTTACTACAACCGTGAGAAGCGGTTCGCCGGCGAAACACATTATCCTTTTTCGAAGATGCTTAATTTTGCACTCGACGGTATTACCACTTTTTCAACTAAGCCGCTTCGCATCGCCTCATATTTCGGTTTTGTTTCTGCAACGGTCGGGTTTTTAGGTATTCTATATGCCCTCATTGGAAAAATTTTCCAGCCTACTTTTTTCCCACACGATTGGGTAACGGGGTGGACCGGGCTATTTGTCGGCATTATGTTTATGGGGGGCGTTCAACTTATTACGATAGGTATCATTGGTGAATACATTAGCAAAATATACAAAGAGGTGCAAAGTCGCCCGAAATATCTCATTCAAGAAAAGATAAATTTATAATATTTTTGCTATGAAGGCTGTTGGAATTGTTTTTGTAGGTGTAGGAATTGCCCTTCTCTTGTTTACCTTGCTCAGGTCTTTTCAGGGCACAACATCATATGTTTCTCCTATTCCTGAATCTGCGGGAATGAGGGTTATATTTGTAAGCCCTTCAAAGTAATTAAATGTTATTACGGGCAGGCTAATGGGGCGCCACCTTCTCCGATTGAAAATTGGAATATCTTTCCACACCCTCCAAGGAAAAGTACGTCGATTATTTTTAGAATAATAAAGGTGCTGATAAATAAAATAAATCCAACCACGGCATACTTAAGGGTTCCTTGTGCCTTTTTTATTTTTTCAGGGTTGCCGAGCGAAGTAAGATAGGTGAAAGAGCCATTCACAAACATGATAAACAAAACAAACACAATCAAACCGGAAGCCATAACAAGGATGTTTCCAAACACAACTTCAAAACATTTGAGAGTTGGAACTCCATCAACCATACACCCCCCCGTTCCGGTCGGATCCCACTCAGAAATACCTTGGGCAAACGCTTGTGGAATTAGATGCATACAAAGACAGTTTAATTATTCTGCAACAGCGTATATTGGCTGAGATTTATTGGACAGGAAAGTCCAAGACAGAAGGCTTTATTAAAGACAAATTG
>PFLF01000099.1:0-10938 GCA_002784505.1 Candidatus Roizmanbacteria bacterium CG_4_10_14_0_8_um_filter_39_9 | reverse complement strand
CGCCATCCCTGCAATAAAAAAGAAGAATTTAATAAAAAAAGAAATGAGGTCGGCAATTGAGGGAATTTTAAAGGGGGTAATCACATTTGTCTCGTTTGACGGCGCAGCATAAACAACTCCAAAAGAAAGAAGAAAAGCATATTTTAACTTTGTCTCAAGCGTTTTTAATATTTTCATATTAAAATCATTCTATAGTAAGGTTGTCTACTTTGTCAAGCCCTTAAAGGACGTAGATAAGTAGCACGACAATAATAGTCCACAATACTATCGTGGCAACAAGCGGTTTATCTTGGGTAATAAGCTTTTCAGGACGCTCTCCCTCATCTCTTTCATAAAGTAATTGGGCATATCTTGCCACCCCATAGACCACAAGTGGAACAGTAATCATCATCCATTTTCTAACCTCAAGGGGTGGAAATATAGGACCGTTAAATGAAAAAATCTTTGCTTGTGGTATTTGTTCAACATATGTGTAGGTCGCATAAGCAATAATTGTTGAGGTTGCAAAGGTATTTGTGAGAAAATCTAAAAAATGTTCTTTATATCGATAAAGCGATTCTCTCGTTTCACGCCCATGTGTCACAAGTTCGGCGTGGCGTTTTATTGTTGCCATAAACAAGGAGATGAAAAAAATCGTAAGAAGCAGCCATATAGGAATATGGTACCCGGATGCCACCTCCCCTGCCGTTGCACGGAGCATAAAGGAAAATGAGATTGAAAAAATATCAACAGTGGGAAATTTTTTTAAAAAAAGGGAATAAAAAAAATGGAGTAAAATAAATAAAAGGGCAAGGAAAAAAAACGGGATTGAGACAAATAAGCTTATTATAAGAGAGATAATCGTCAGAATAAAAACAAGAAATGTGGCTTGTTGAATAGTGATCTGCCCTGCGGCAATGGGCCTGAATTTTTTAGTTGGGTGCTTTATGTCAAAGGGGTAATCAATGATATCGTTAAGTAAATAAGAGGTCGAGGACAAGAGACAAAATATTAAAAAAGCAACGAGTGTTTCAAGAAAGATAGAAAGTACAAAGAGTTTTCCAGAAAAGACAACCGGCGTAAATACGATGAAATTTTTTATCCATTGGTTTACGCGGAGCGCCCTCGCATAAACCAGAATTCTCTTTTTTTCCACTCTTGTATTATACAGCAATTTTCGATAGTATATTATCTCTATGAAGCCATCAGTTGATCGCCCCTATCTCATTATTCCCACTCTTGTCGTCCAGGAAACATGGGGTGGCCACTACATAAGCTCTTATAAGGAAATTAAAAACGATAAAATTAATGCACAAAAAATAGGTCAAAGCTATGAGTTGTATGGAAAATCTCTCCTTTCATTTGCGGATGCGACTACCGATCCCCGGTTTCAAGAAGACCTTGTTGAGTGTAATGTAGGAAGTGGTGCTCTTTCTCGCGGGGTTCTCGCCCTTCAAGAGCTCATACAAAACGATCCCGCCCGCGTATTGGGGGATGTTGCAAAAAAATTTTCTTCTATGCCTCTTCTCATTAAGTTTACTCAGGCGCTGGGGAACTCCTTTCAGCTGCACGTCAGAAAAACGCTTGAGAAGGACCCTCGTTGGAAGAGAAAGCCTGAAAGCTGGTATTATTTTGAGGATGGAATTATTACCTATGGAATAAAGAAGGGTGCAGATATGGCTGAATATAAATCTGTTTGTGAATCTATTGACCGTGAAATGCATTTCATTTCCAAAAAATTGAAGGAAAAAATAATCTCTTTTGAATCTGCGAATTCTCATATGAAGGAGGTTATCCAAAAATTTAATCCTTGGAAATATGTAAACATACACCGAGTAAAGAAACACACGACTGTCGACCTCAGTCCCGGAGCCATTCACCACTCGTGGGAGGAGGACCCTGTTGGTTGCCCGTTGGGAAATGTGTTGTATGAGGTCCAGCGCGATGTGTCGGATTATGACTCTACCATCCGTTCTTTTGATAAGGGAAAAATTCAGCCGGGCGGAATAATTCGGGAGCTCCACATTGATGATTACTTCAAGCACATAGATACCGACCCCTCTCATAATGATTTTGAATTAGCTATTCAAAAACGCACCGTCCAAAATTTAGTTTCAACACCTTTCTACTCTCTCGATAAGCTTTGTGTTGAAAAGGAATTGATGGTTGATATGGGAAATTCTTTTGTTCATTTGTTTGTGATAGAGGGGGAGATTGAGGTTGAAACTTCAAGTCATGCTATAACAGTCGGCCGCGGCCACTCCTGCGTCGTCCCCCATGCTGTTGGCGCATTTTCATTGTCCCCCTCGTCGGGAAAAGCTTCCATACTTAAAACGTATGTTTAGTCTTTTTATTTAGTATCGTAAAGCGTTGCCGTTTCGTCTGAGTATTTGACAGGATAAGAAGTGAAAATGTTTTTCCCTGTTTCTCCACGTTTTTTTGTAGGCATTAAAACATAGGTAATATGATACTTCGCGCGGTAATATTCAAAGGGCGCCCTTCCCCCCAGTATATTTAAATAGTCAGCATATGCATATGAGAGAAAGCGGGTGTTCTTATTGCCCCCGTTCCAAATAGGCATTCTTCCGTCAATAAATGTTTTTTCGCCCGGGATCTTCCACACAATATATCCCCCCCATCCATACAAGGCAAACATGTTCCCGTCCTTTTTTTGGGTTGTGAGATATTTCAATGCGCCCACGGGATACATCTTTGTCTCAATTGAAGAAATAATGCTTTGGATATAAAAAACGCTTTGTATAAAAAATGCGGCTGCTATCGTGTAAGTTGCTATTTTTTTTACCTTATCAAATCTGGCCCGTATAGTTTTGTTTCTCGCAGAATCTTGTTTGAGCTGAGGATAATATTGGCCCCACATATAAAAAGTAGTTAATAACCAGAGGGGAATGTGCCTCATTCCAACAAAGACATTAATAAGAAGGAATGTCCCTAGCACCAAATAGAAAAGATTTTCTTTAATATTTCTGTATCGAATCGCAAGTGCAATTATAAAACCAGTATAGATCCAGAAAGGAATATTAATATAAAAAAAGGCCGGCATCCACTCACTAATTGAAGCCCTCACCATCAGGTCTGTGGAGGTAAGAAGCACTTCTTTCCAGATCTGTACGCCATATGGATTACAAACCGAAAGAAGGAGACATAGGACGCATAGAATAAGGTGGAAGTTTGGCATTTTTTTTAGTCTTATTCCCTCTGTTACCGTATAAATGGCGAGTGTTATAATCCCAATAAAAAATCCTCCATGCAGATTAACCCAAAGAAGCATGAGCGGGATTATAAATAGTTGAATTTTTTTACTTTGACGTAGAAGTAAAAGGAGGGTGGAAAAAAACAGCATGGTGCTTATCTGCGACCTTATTCCTACAAACGGCAAACAGGTAAAGAGACTTACAAACAGCGGAAAAATGCCTTTATTTTTTGTTGCCACATACTGCATTACATATGCGCCCGTGCCCATCAATGCAAAAAGAAACGAAATACCCCACAAGCCAATGACGGGATAAAGCAATGCTACTCCCAAGCTCATGAGCCAGCTGTGGTCGATGAAGGGAAAGTTTGACATGGTGTAGGAAAACGGGTCGGTTGCAGGGACTCTCCCTGTTTTAAGTATAATCTCCCCTACTTTAATGTGCCACCCGAGGTCGGGATCAATTACCGTCGCACCTTTAACGGTGAATAGAGCAAGGAATAAAATGCAAAGTGCCAAAAAAACAATCTTGCTTGTTGTTGAAGAAATGGCTTTATTCATGAAGTTTTTGTGTCGGGACGGCGAGACTTGAACTCGCGACCTTACGCTCCCAAAGCGTACGTTCTAGCCATCTGAACTACGTCCCGAATGATTTAAGCTCCCATTATATCAGACTGGCTACGTCTTGTCCGAGCTTCACCGCATAATTGGTTCCCCTATCATAGGGATAGGTCATATCAAGGTTTGCAATATAAAAATTTGGTGTCCCCGTTTCAAATGTTGGTTTGTTTTCAACAAATTCATTATTAAAGATGGGTTGGGCAAACGGGGCCTTAAACAAATATGCGTGGGTGATAATAAAATCCCCATTGATGCTTTTGAGATGGGGAGTGAAAAAATCAACAGCCTCTTCTTTATTCATGCGAAGAAGGGGGGCCCCATCATCGACATAGTTGGCTATATAGGTCAGACACTTCCCTCCATAATGTTTTTTATCAATAAAGTTTGTGTGTTGTACTATTCCCATAATAGGAAGATTTTTGTTACATATGTTTATCCAATAAACCCGGTCAATGAGGGGAAATTTTGACTCAACAATCAGGTTTACTGCGGACAAATATCGAATTTTACTAAACTTCGACAGGGAGTTTTTGGTTAGTACGTTTTCGGCGACACGCAATAGCGCCGGGGTTGGGAGGGTAGAAATAACAATATCCGCTTCGTCTGTTTGGCGTCTGCCCTCTTCATCAATTGTTGAGATTTGAAATGCCCCGCCGTTTTTTTTCACCTCCGCGACCCCCCTTCCTTTTTTTAAGAATGCTCCCACCTCTTTCCCTTTCGCCGCTAATTTATCAATAAGGGTTTGAAACCCTCCCTCAGCATAGCCGAGACCTTTGGTTCTTTTATTAATCCTTGCCCAAATAAAAGACGCCAGTATTTTTTCCGCATATTTTCCGAACTTTTTCCGAAAAAGTTGTTCCCACAAGACAATCCATGCCCTCTCCCCCATACTGGTTCGGAGAAATTCTTCAGCGGTATATTTTTCATAAAGAGATAAAAAGGGGGACGCTTTCAAAAATGCAAGTACCGCTGCCCCTCTTATTTTCTCAGGAATTGAAAGGTACGGAATTGCGAGAAAGTCTTGCGGCGAATCTACGGGAATTATGCGGTAATTATTAGCAGGTCCTTTGTAAAGGGATACTGTTTGAGGTTCCTTAAAAAAAAATCCTCCTGAATCTATTTCGTTTGCAAGGTTAAGAATCTCTCTATCTCCCGTAAATATATGATGGTATGCCCTCTCCAGGCTCCATTCCCAAGAGGCGCTTCCTTTAAATCCCGCGGCAAGGCCCCCAAACTCAGCTTGTTTTTCATATAACACAACGGTGTGCTGTTGTACTGCTAGTTTGTAGGCGGCTGTTAAACCCGTAATTCCGCCCCCAAGAATAATGATTTTCATGTTTTTACCGCACTTTTCCCGCAGATTCGCCGCAGACTTAACTTTTTTTAAATATTTCAATAAATATCGTTTCGATAAAAAGCGTGAAGGGGATTGCCAGAAGAACTCCCAATATCCCAAAAAGCTGCCCTCCCATTATGAACGCGATCAGTGTTATGATGGGATTTAGGCCCACCACCTTTTTCATTACATAAGGAACAATAAGATTGTTCTCGGTTTGTTGCACTATAAATGAAAGGGCTATGGTTGAAACTCCCAAGAAGACGGATTGTGATACGGCCACAATAAATGCGGGGGCCGCCGCAAGCGTTGGGCCTAGGTTTGGAACAACCTCCAAGAGGCCCGCAACAAGAGCAAGAGGGAGGGCATAATTTACCCCCATAAGAGCAAGGCCAATATATGTCATCACCCCAACAACAATCATAAGCACTAACTCTCCGAGCAGCCAGGACCCGAGCCTTTTTTCAATTGCAACAACCGCATGTTGGACTGTCTCAACTTGTTTCTCTGTTAAAAACCGGTTTAATAGTTGGTAAATGGCATTTTCCTCAATGGTAAAGTAGATACTAAAAAAGATCGTTGTGGTAACAAACATTGCATTTGAAAAAACAGACCGAACAAATGTAAACGCTTGGTTTGTTATATTGGGCGCATATTGGGTAAGAGAAGAAATGTTTATATAGTTCTGGATACTGGGGTTGAGCGAGGCAATCATCTGGGGGAGATGCTTAATAAGAAGCGCCGTCTCTACAATAAGGGGGGGGAGTATGAGGGAAAAAATAAGGACAAACCCGCAGGTAAGGAGAAGAAAAAGTACGATTGTTGCAACCCGTCGTGGCACCCTTCTATTTTCCAACCAATGTACGAGCGGCTTTACCGCGCTCATTATGATAAACGCAATAAAAAGAGAGAGGAGGAGGTCTTTCATAATCCATACAAGGTTGAGAATAAGAAGAAGCCCCGCAGTAAAAAGAATTGTTTTCGCAGAAATTTCAATTTTGTGTACGGGTTGTACGGGCATATGAATAATCATAACAATCCATTTACCCCTTCGCAACACTAAAAACAACTACCGTTTTTGCACCATTCTCCTTAAGTGTTTTGGCGGCCTCCTTCGTTGTTGCGCCCGTTGTAACAACGTCGTCTATTAATAAAATGTGGGGAGGAGGGGACCCTCCATAAAATGCCCCCTGTATATTTTCTCTCCGTTGTTTTTTCGTGAGCGCGAGAGTTTGCATGGGTGTATCTTTTATGCGCACAAGAGTGTTTGTGTTTTGTCCTATCGACAAAAGTCCTGACACATATGTACATATTGGCTCGGTCTGATTAAATCCCCGCTGCTTTTGGCGTGCCTCAAACAAGGGAACAGGGATCGCAACAAGACCGGGAAATTTTTTTACATAATAGTAAATGGGGGTTTTGAGGAGATTTTTTCCGAGAAGATGGTTAAGGTCTCCCAGAATAATTTTTGCCTTATTGTATTTTATCGACTTAATAATCTTTTTAAACAGATTGTTATAGTGATAAAGGCTAATAAATCCATCTACCCCCTTTGGTCTGCGACACCGTGGGTGGGATAGTCCATTTAGGCTTGGACTCCCACAATAAAAGCAGGTGTTTATTTCAAAAGGGGATAATAACCCCTCACAACGCACACATATAAAAGATCCTGTTGCCCCACACCCAAGACAGAAGCGAGGGAACAATACATCTGAAAAACTCATATGACTATATTTTACCCCTTGCAATTTGGTGTTCACATGTTTATTATTTGTGGATAAGTTATCCACAAATTCTATAAGGGCTTATGTTGCAGTCTGTCTGGAATGGGTTTTTGGGGGAGTTTGAAAAAAACAAAGAAAAGACCCCGGTTATTTTTTCAATACTTAAACAGCTTACTCCGATAAGAGTAACTGGGACCTCTGTGGTTGTTGCGTGTGAAAACTATGGAGTAAAAGGGCTTTTGGAAAAAAGACGGGGTGAGGTTGAGGCGGTGTTATCACAATGCGTGGGGAAAAAAACCTCTCTTGAAATAGAGGTACAACTTAGAAAAACAGCCCGCCCTGCCCCCACACCCCTTTTGGCCTTTCAACCAACGATCGATGATATTTTTGCTAGGTCCGGTCTTCATAATAAATATCGCTTTGATAATTTTGCCGTCTCCGGCACCAATAGTGTGGCATTTGCGGCAGCCCACGCAGTCGCTAAAAACCCGGGGTCCTCTTACAACCCTCTTTTTTTATACGGAGGGGTGGGTGTTGGAAAAACACACCTTGCCCAGTCTGTTGCACGTATAATTCTTGAAAAAACGCCTACTGCACGGGTGTTTTTTTGCCCGGGAGACCGCTTCACAAATGAACTCATTGAGTCAATTCAAGAAAAGAGCACGGCGCGGTTTCGTAAAAAATATCGCTCGCTATCTCTTCTGATTGTTGATGACATCCAGTTTATTGCTGGAAAACAAACAGTCCAAGAGGAGTTTTTTCACACATTTAATAACATTGTCTCGGCAGGCGGGCAGGTAATTCTTACCTCCGACCGTCCGCCAAATGAAATAAAAAACCTGGAAGACCGCCTGAGGTCACGCTTCTCAGGAGGGCTAATTGTTGATATACAACTCCCTGACTTTGAGCTCCGCAGCGCCATTCTTCTCATAAAGGCGCGGGAAAAGGAAATTGAGATTTCAATTGAGGCAGCAAAAATAATCGCAGAACAGGTCTCCGACTCCCGCGCACTTGAGGGAGTTCTTCTTTCTATCTATGCAAAAACCTTGGGTAAAAAAGAGGAGATTGGGCTTGATGACGTGAGTGCCTTTTTCGATACAAAACAAGCGGTAAAGAAAGTGCGTATTTCCGCTCATGATATAGCACGAGCTGTTTGCCTATATTACAACATAAAACAAATTCATCTTAAGGGGGCAAGCAGGTCTGAGAGTTTTTCCCTTCCTCGCCAGATAACCATGTATCTCCTACGGCGAGAAATTGGGATGAAATATGATGAAATTGCCTATTTCCTCAAGCGGAAAGACCATACGACAATAATGCATGGCTGTGAAAAGATTGAGAGAATGATAATAGATAACCCGGTTTTCAAGAGTGAGGTTGACAGGATCGTAAGTTCTTTCTCCTCATCAACATAGTGTCCACTCTCCATAAACGCTGTTTTTCTTGTTTTTATCTTGTGTTGAAAAGATAAACCCGATTTTATACACTTATACACACATACTAATACTACTATTTATATATAATTACAAAAGCGTATGACTATTACTTTAAACAAGCGGGATTTTTTGGAAAAACTAACCATCGCCTCTCATTTTATATCAAATAGGTTTTCTGGGGGAGGAATACTTCAGGGAATACTTTTGAAAATCGAAGGAAAAACCGCACATTTTTATTCGACAAACCTTTCATCCTACTATCATAGTACCCTTCCTTGCACGGCGGCTGCTGACGTCTCCCTTGTCATTGATACAAAAAAAATACTCGAGTTTCTTGGCTTTTTAGAGGAGGGGGAGATGACAATACAGATAGAAAAGGAGAAAATTCAAATTCACCAAGGCAAGGTAAATGGTTCGTTCCCCCTCATGAAACAAGAAGACTTCCCCCTCCCTCCGCCCACGACAGAGAAGAAAGCGGGAATGAAAAAAGAATTTTTTACCAAAAACATGCCTCTTGTTTTATTTTCTGCTGCAAAAGACGACACGCGGCCGGCTCTATCCGGCGTTAACTTTGTTGACATGGAAAACGCGGTTGGTATTGTTACAACCGACGGGTTTCGCCTTTCTCTTTTAAAGATAAACAAAGAGATCGATTTCAAGCCCATGCTTATTCCGAGTGGATTTTTATATGAGGTGATAAAGCATATTAAAAACCAGGGAGACGTGGTTTTCTCGTATTCAGAAAAGGAAAAAACAATCATGTTTTCAACCGGAGAAGATGAGTTCTATTCTCGTCTCATCGATGGAGAGTTTCCCCCTTTTGAAAAGGTGATTCCTTTAGAAAAAAGGACAACGGTAGTTCTCGACAAAGAAGAGCTCTTAAAAAATATTAAACTTGTCTCAATCTTTGCACGGGACGCTTCAAACATCGTCATTTGTGAGTTCTCTCAAAGGGGTCTTGTTCTGCGGCCAAAAACGGAGGCGGGCCAAGAGAATATGGCGCAACAAGACACAGAACACGAAGGGGAAGATCAACGGGTTGCCTTCAATTATCGCTTTATTTTAGAGTTTTTAAATAACATAGAAGCAAAAAAGGTGTCGATCGAAATATTAAGAGCAGATGCCCCCATAGTTTTTAAAATAGAGGGAAGAAAAGAGTATCTTCACATTATCATGCCAGTAAGGGTCCAAGAGTAATACTATTTTCGTCCTAAGGCTTCTCCCACAAGGGTATCAGCATCAGCATTTTTCTCTCTTAAAACATGCTTGTAGGTGGGAACAATCCCCAGCTCCATTTCTAATAAATGTACGCGTGCTGCGAGTTTTTTCATGTCTGGGTGTTTTATCTTATACTCTCCCGTAAGCTGCTTAACCATAAGAAGCGAATCAGATATGCATAGTAACGAGCGAAGAGGGGAATCCTTTGTTATCTCCTTTACGGCAGTAAGGGCATTTATGAGGCCTGAATACTCTGCAACATTATTTGACTGAATACCGAGCTTGATTGACGCTTTTGATACGAGGTTCTTTCCGGAGAATATAAGATAGGAGCACGCAGCGGGTCCAGGATTGTTTAATGAGCCACCGTCGGTATAAATGGTAAGATCCATTTATATATTATAACTCACCCAACCTTTCCTTACGCTTAACCTCTTCTTTTACCAGGTTAAGAAAACGTTCAGTTGAAGAAAGTCTTTTGTGTCCTACTATTTTTGCAATATATTCAAGGGATGCTCCGTTGAGAAGTTGTTGTGCAATAAAGGTATTCCTAAGGTCATTCACCGTTGCATGTTCAATCTCAACCTCTCTAAAGCAGCGATTAATGATCTGACGGATATTTCTTATAAGAATGGGCTTTCCGCTTCGGGTAATAAAAAGGTGATCATCCTTTGCGTTTGCCCCTCTTATTTTTAAATAGTCACCGAGCGCACGCTTAACCGATTTGTTTAGCGGAACCTCTCGGGTTGGGTTTTTTCCGTAAGGAAGCACGGTGAGGGCCCCATCTTTTACGTCTTCTACATGTATTCCTGCCAACTCACCAATTTTAATGCCGGTTTGGAGCAGTACCTCAATTAACGCATATGTTCGGGCATCGTCTTTTGCAAAATCCCGAAGGGCATGATACTCAAGTTTACTTAAGATTCTTGGGGCTGAGGAGGTATATTTTGGGTGCGAGACGTCAAGGGATGGATTTTGTTCAATGGTTCCGAGATTTTTTAAATATCTAAAGAAGGTCCGAATAGAGTTTAACTTCCTTGACGCAGACTTTTTTGTATAATTATCGGTAAGAAGCTTTGCAATAAAACCCTCAACATCTTCCTTTTTTACTTCGCGAATATCTGACCGTTCGCGTGTAGTAAGAAAACCAACAAACTGTTCGAGGTCCTTTTTATACGCAACAATGGTAAATTCTGATTTCCCCTGGCTTTTTAGGTGGGAGATAAAGTCGCTAATTAATGAATGGGGGATATAGTTGTCCATAACGTCCTATAATATAACATACTCCTTTTAGGAATGCAAGCGTGTTTATGCGAGGTTAATACCGTTCGAAGTGTATAGTTTTGTGGTCAAGGTTGCGATCATATAGGTAGTCTCTGAGAAACTCCACCATCTCCCGGCGACCGCACACAT